>NZ_BAAFHL010000024.1:0-41867 GCF_042849955.1 Chryseobacterium barbadense | reverse complement strand
TAGGTGATAGGAAGTTTTGTGATATCTTCAATTGTCCTTATATCTTGAGATGATATTCCTAATTCATTCAACTTTCCTCTGTAAAACTCCGATCTCGCCTCAAGATATCCGACCAAATTTGCCAATCTCTCAGACTGAAGCTGTCTCAACTGGTCGAGCTTTAAATATTCAACTGAAAAATCCATAAAACTAACTAACATTTGTTAGGCGTAAATTTAAAAAGAAATTCCTTGCCCACCAAATTTTTATGATTTCCATCACATTCTTGAAAATTTTTCCTTCTGCAGAATAATATAAAAGAGTAAAAGATTAGATTATTTCTGATTTCCTAAAAGTCCGTAAAGAATCTTATCCCTGATTTCATCTGTGATTTCAAAAGCAGATTCACTGTTTCTCTTGAACCAGAAATAGGAATTATTAAGGGTATGAAGAATAAATCTTGTGGTGAAAACAGGTGATTTCAATTCCCAATTTTGAGCGTGGTAAATCTCTGAAATCAACTCCTCTACTTCCAGCTGATATTTTTTCCGTAGCTCAACAAATTCCGAAAGTCTTTCTTCTAGGTGCTTCCATTCATTGGAATAGATATGAGTAACATCCGGGTTTTTAAGAACCACCAATAGATGTTTATCAATCAACAAATTCAGTTTTTCTTTCGGATCAACATTTGTATCTTTTACTGTTTGAAGCTCAACAAAGAAATCCTGAGCAATACCGAAACAAATCCATTCCAGAATTTCTTCTTTAGAACGGATATGTGCATATAGAGATGCAGCTTTAATGTTCAGCCTGGTAGCAAGGTCTCTTACGGAACTTCCTACATAACCTTTCTCCTTGAAAAGTTCAATGGCTACTTCGAGTATTTTCTTTTGTTTGTCTTTCAGCTCCATGTGATAATTGCAAAAGTAATTATTTTTAACCACCCCGTCAAATCAAAGATTTACCGCTCTTCAAGAAAGGGAAAATAATTAGAGTACATAAGGCCACCCTATTTTATAGAAAATTTTCACAAATCGGAAATTTTGTCAAGTTAATTTTACGTTAAAAATATAAAATTCGGAAATTTTGTCCTATATTTTTGTAAATTTAATAATTGAACAGTTTTTGCGATACGCTACTCGAATTAAATGATAAATACTTGATGGCGTTAAGAAACTAAGCCTGAAAATTTGGTTTCTTAATGTTTTTTGAAAAAAATAAACTAATCATTACATTATTATAAATATGAACTTAAATCAATATACCGTAAAATCACAGGAAGCCATCCAGGCAGCACAACAGGTTGCTATGGAATTTGGCAATCAAAGTATTGAACCTCAACATATACTTGAAGGGATCTTTCAGGTAGATGAAAATATTTCGCCTTTCTTATTAAAAAAATCTGAAGCAGATGCCCAATTGGTAAGAGAGCGCAACCGTGAGAGTTTAGAAAAGCTTCCAAAAGTACAGGGAGGAAACATTTATCTTTCACAATCGGCTAATAAAGTTTTACTGGATGCTCCCAACATCGCTAAAAAAATGGGTGATGAATACGTAACTATTGAGCATTTATGGCTGTCTCTTCTGGACACAAACTCAGAAGTTTCCAAGATGCTGAAAGACATGGGCGTAACCAAAAATCTTCTGGAAGGGGGAATTAAAGAACTAAGAAAAGGAAGCAAGGCTACTTCTGCAAGTTCGGAAGAGACTTACCAATCCTTAAATAAATATGCTAAGAATTTTAATGAATTAGCTGCGGACGGAAAGCTGGACCCGGTGATCGGAAGGGATGAAGAAATCCGAAGGGTTTTACAAATTCTTTCAAGAAGAACAAAGAACAATCCTATTTTAATCGGGGAACCAGGTGTGGGTAAAACAGCTATCGCCGAAGGTATTGCCCACAGAATTATCAGTGGCGACGTTCCTGAAAATCTAATGGACAAGACCTTGTATTCATTAGATATGGGAGCTTTGATCGCCGGAGCCAAATATAAGGGTGAATTTGAAGAGCGTCTGAAATCTGTTGTGAATGAAGTGATAAAATCTGACGGACAGATCATTCTTTTCATTGATGAGATCCACACCTTAGTGGGAGCCGGAGGTGGTGAAGGCGCCATGGATGCAGCCAATATCCTGAAACCGGCTTTGGCAAGAGGAGAATTAAGAGCTATCGGAGCAACTACTCTAAATGAGTACCAAAAGTACTTTGAGAAGGATAAAGCTTTAGAAAGACGTTTCCAGAAGGTAATGGTGGAAGAACCGGATACTGAATCTGCGATTTCCATTCTTCGTGGAATCAAAGATAAATATGAAGCGCACCATAAAGTAAGAATTAAGGATGAAGCAATTATTGCCGCAGTGGAAATGTCGCAAAGATATATTTCAGACCGGTTTTTACCGGATAAGGCGATTGACCTTATTGATGAAGCTTCTGCTAAATTGAGAATGGAGATCAATTCCAAGCCTGAAGAGCTTGATGTTTTAGACAGAAAGCTTATGCAGCTGGAAATTGAATTGGCAGCCATTTCAAGAGAAGGAAATCAAACCAAGATTGATCATTTGAAAGAAGATATTGCCAAAATTTCCGAACAGAGGAATGAGATCAATGCCAAATGGTTAAAAGAAAAACAAAAATCCGAGGATTTAACTCAGATTAAAAAAGATATTGAATCTCTGAAGTTAGAAGCAGAAAGAGCTTCAAGAGCAGGAGATTATGCAAAAGTAGCGGAAATCCAATACGGAAAGCTTCGTGAAAAAGAAGAAGAGCTGAAAAAAGTAGAGCTTGAAATGCAGAACCATCAGAATGAGCTGATCAAAGAAGAAGTTACTGCTGAAAATATTTCGGAAGTGATTGCTAAATGGACCGGAATTCCGGTGACCAAGCTTTTACAATCCGAAAGAGAGAAATTATTGCACCTGGAAAACGAACTTCATCACAGAGTCGTAGGACAGGACGAAGCAATTCAGGCTGTAGCAGATGCAATCAGAAGGAATAGAGCCGGATTAAGCGATGAAAAAAAACCGATAGGGTCCTTCTTATTCTTAGGAACAACTGGCGTTGGTAAAACAGAATTAGCCAAAGCTTTAGCGGAGTTTTTATTTGATGATGAGAATAATATGACGAGAATTGATATGAGTGAATATCAGGAGCGCCACAGTGTTTCAAGATTGGTGGGAGCGCCTCCGGGATACGTAGGCTATGATGAAGGCGGACAACTGACGGAAGCTGTAAGAAGGAGACCCTATTCCGTAGTATTATTAGATGAGATTGAAAAAGCTCACCCTGATGTTTTCAATACATTATTACAGGTACTGGACGATGGCCGTCTGACCGATAATAAAGGACGTGTGGTGAATTTCAAAAATTCTATTATCATCATGACATCGAATTTAGGTTCACACCTGATCCAGGAAAATTTCGAAAACATTACGGAAGATAATCAGGACGAGATTGTTGAAAAAACCAAAGAAGATGTTTTTGACTTACTGAAACAGACTTTACGTCCGGAGTTTTTAAACAGAATTGACGAAATCGTATTGTTCCAGCCTTTAAGAAAAAAAGAAATCGGAAAAATTGTTCAATATCAATTAAGAGGATTCAACGATTTATTATCCAAGAAAAACATCATTATGACAGCCACTCAGGATGCTGTAGATTATTTAATGAACAAGGGATATGATCCTGTTTTTGGAGCAAGACCTTTAAAAAGAGTGATCCAGCAGGAAGTTTTAAATAAATTATCCCGAGAGATTCTGGCAGGAAATATTAATGATGGAGACAGAATCACGTTAGATTATTTTGAAGAAACAGGATTGGTTTTCAGACCAACAGAAAAATAAAGTAGTTTTTTTTTCATATATATTATTTTTGTAAGTAAGTGTCCCAGACAAAATCTGAGACACTTATTTTTTTAAAATAGTTAATTTATTTCTATAAAATTAAAATTTGAAATAAAAGCATAAAAACACATAAATTAATGAATTTAACATAATAAAAAAGGTAAAATGTTAAAAAATATACAATAAAACAATATTTTTATATATTAGCACCTCAAACCAAAAATAATGTTTTATGAAAAAATTGTTCTTTGGAGCTTTAATGGCTCTTGTTATTTCATGTAACAGTGAAAACGAAACAAATTCTCCTCTAAATTCCAGTGCTGAACAATCTGATGCCACTGCAAACAAAGGTGCTTTTTGCGGTTCGGACATCGTGAGACAAAAACTTTTATCTGAAGACCCTGCAGCAATGCAGCGTATGCTTCAGTTGGAAAGCAAAACCGCTGATTTTATTGAACAGAAAAAACTAGGCAGAGTCTTAGCTGACGGAAGTGTTGAAATTCCTGTTATTTTCAATGTTCTTTACACCAATTCCACCAACAATGTTTCAGATGCGAGAATCAACTCTCAGATCGATGTCCTTAATAAGGCATTCGCATCTACTCACGCTGATGTTGCCAACATCCCGACAGAGTTTCAGTCTGTAAATGCAGGAGATACAAAGATAAAATTCAGGTTGGTACAGGTTAACAGAAAATCAACAACAAAATCGAGATGGTCTCCGGATGACAAAATGAAAAAGGCTTCTTCCGGTGGTGTTGATGCTACTGATCCTACTAAGTACTTAAATATCTGGGTGGTTGACTATATGCCATACCAATCCGGATATGTGTTAGGATATGCTACATTCCCTGAATCTGCAGGTCTTTGGAATGATGGTGTAGTAATGATGGATGAGTATGTAGGAGAAGGCGGCCCTGTTGCTACTCACAACAAAGGAAGAGTGACCGTACACGAAGTAGGACACTATCTGAACCTGAGACATATCTGGGGTGATGCGAATTGCGGAAATGACCTTGTAGATGATACTCCACAACAGATTACCAACCACAGAGGCGTTCCTACTTATCCTAAATATGAGACTTGTGGCGGTGTATCCCGTTCTGTAATGTTCATGAATTACATGGATTATTCTGATGAAACTACCCTGTTTATGTTTACACAAAAACAAAACGACAGAATACAGGCTACTGTTGCCGCTACAGGACCAAGAGCAGGTTTAAGGGTTTTATAACAGTCCTATTTAAAATAAATTACATTGTCCCCGGTAACGGGGACTTTTTTATTTCTATCAATCCGTAAAATCACGGATAATAAACAGGAAAAACACGTGTCGTATTACGTAAAATTTTCACGAACTTTGCGTTAAGAAACATTATTATAAAGCTAACATTATGAAAACAAAATCAACCTTAGAAAGTGGAACATTGGATCCAATCATTAGCCTTAGTACCATACCAGCAACCCTTATTCAAACCCTGGTTAACAATTATCGCAATTCTCAGCTTGCCGCAATCAATACCAACCTTAATATGAATGATGCCCATTCCATATGGTTTAATCTTGCCACACTAAAGAAATTTATTGCTGATATTGAGTCTGAAACCCAGAAGATAAATCCAGATGTTTCAGAAAACGATCTCGGAATCCGTTTTTATTATGCAGCCTATCCTTCAACAGAAAACTGGAACCTGATGGAAAATCAGCCTATCGGACAGGAGTATGCAGGAAAACACACTTTAGTTTTAGTTCCTACCATGAAAAAAGCGAATGAAGAAGGAGAGTTATTAGATTATGATTTTAATCCTTTGTATTCGGAGAGCTACAAAAAAAACATTACTCCTTTAGGATTTACATCAGATGTAGATGATGACACACCATTGTCCGATGATAACGCTTTAGCGCAAAATCACGGACAGCTTATTCCTCCTTCATCAACAGTTGTACAAATGTATTAATCTATATAAAAATTAATGGAACTAAATAATTTTCAACTCTTCTTAAGCCAAAGCGGTCTTTTTTTTGAAGGCGTTGCTGCAATAATAGCCCTATTATACTACAAAAGTGTTAACAGGCAATACTGGAAGTATTTTGCATATTATTTAGTTATTATATTTTTATGTGAAATTTTAGGAAAATGGGGCGTAAATTGGATTACATTTTCAGAACCGGGTATTGAAAAAATAAAAAAAGCGATCTATTATAACTATTTTGTAATCCCACTTCAGTTTATATTTTTTTATTGGTTATATGGAGCAAAATCATTGAAGAACAACCGAATATTCTGGATCTTTTCATTATTATATGTACTTTCATTTATTCCCAGTGAACTTTATTTTAAAGAAAGCAAGATCGTATCTTCATTTAATTACACTTTTGGTTGTCTTCTTTTAATGATCATGGTGATCCTGGAATATTATAAGCAGATTAATTCCGAAGATATTATCAGTTTTCATAAGAACAGGATGTTTTATATTAATTTAGGAGTTACTCTTTTTTATATTGGCACACTTCCTTTCTTTACATTTTATGAGCTTTTATATAAAGAGAGTCCGGAAATCTGGAGTATCTATTACAGCTACTATCAGATCTCTCTTCTTCTAATGTATTTACTTTTCTCAATTTCATTTATATGGGGAAAACAGAACTCTTAATAACAGTGATCCTGTTCAACATATTTTTTGTGTTGTTTGTAGCTGCCGTTATTGTTTATATCAGAAAGTATAAACAGCGGAAAAGAGAATATCTGAATGAAATTCAACTGAAAAACGAAGCCCACCAAAGAGAGCTTCTCGCCACCCAGTTGGAAATCCAGCAAGCCACGATGCAACAGATCGGACGTGAGCTCCACGACAATATTGGTCAAAAATTAACTCTCGTGAGCCTGTATACTCAGCAATTACTGCATGAGAACAAAGTTCCGCAGGTAAGCGAAACCATTGAACAGGTTTCTCAGATCATCAATCAGTCACTTCACGATTTGAGAAGCCTTTCAAAAACTTTAACGGATGATAATATAAATCAAAAGGAAATCGTAACTTTAATTCAGGAAGAAGTAGACAAAACCAATGCATTTAAAAGATGTAAAGTAAACTTCGAACACAACTTCCAGCAGCTCGATTTAGGGTTTGTCCATAAAAATGTATTGCTCAGGATTACGCAGGAATTTATCCAAAACAGTATGAAACATGCCCGCTGCAAGAATATTTACATCCACCTGAATACTTCTGAGGAAATTCTCTGGGAATTAAAAATTCAGGATGACGGCGTAGGATTTGACAGATCCAGGATCACATCCAACGGCATCGGCCTTACCAATATGAAAAACAGAGCCGAAATCATAGGAGCCAATTTCAGCCTGGACAGCCAGAAAAATATGGGAACCACACTCAATATCATTTTAAAAAGACAGCCATGAAAAAAACCATAGTCATTGTTGACGACCACGTACTTATCGCCAAAGCACTGGAAGGGATTATCGATAATTTCAAAGATTTTGAAGTCATTTATGTCTGCGAGAATGGGAAAGACCTGATTCAGAAATTTGAAAACAACAGTAAAATTCCGGATATCATTCTTTTAGATATCAGCATGCCAATAATGGATGGCTTTGAAACCGTTCTCTGGCTTAAGGAACATCATCCCAATATTAAAGTAATGGCCCTGAGCATGCAGGGAGACGACAAAAGTGTCATCAAGATGATCAAAAACGGAGCAAAAGGCTATTTACTGAAAAATACCCATCCTAAAGAATTAGAGAACGCACTTACAAAACTCAATTCGGATGGTTTCTTTTACCCTGACTGGGCATCGAAAATCATATTTTCCAATCTGAATAATGATAACGGAACTGAAAATGCAGTAAGAATTTCCGACCGGGAAAAAGAATTTTTAAAATACACCGTGACCGAACTCAGCTACAAGGAAATTGCAGATAAAATGTGCTGCAGCCCAAGAACCGTTGAAAGCTACAGAGATCAGCTTTGCGAAAAACTGGATTTAAAAACCCGCGTTGGCCTTGCCGTTTTTGCCATTAAAAATGGATTTGCAGGCTAATTTTTCACAACTTCAAATAATCAACATAAAAGTCCAGATAATCTGGGCTTTTTTATATTCTAGACTAGAAGCCGAAAACAACATTACAAATAATTCAAATAAAAATAAATTTAAATTTGGAAAAATCAACAAATAAGCTAATAACCTCAAAATATATAAAATAATAAAACAATTCCATTACATAGAATATTATTACACAAAATACAAACATTTATAAAATAAATTAAACAATGCACAATGTTTTTAAAAGATAGATGATAAATTAATAAAAAAAGTTATAAAACATATTGCACAGTAATTCCAAATAATATAAATTCACAGTCTGAAAATTTTACAAAATAACAGTCTATGAAAAAATTATTATTTGGGGCCCTGATGCTAGGCTTCGTAACCGCTTGTAACAGCGACAATGTTACTAACCCAACTGAAAACCCAGCCAACCAGGAAGCAACTTCGGGAGATATTGCAGCAAGAGGCTGTGCTTCTGAAGATATTCGTCAAGAAGCTTTAAAGAACAGTCCTGAATTGAGACAAAAATTCGCTAACCTTGAAGCCAACACGGAAAAATTTGCTAATGAGATTAAGCTTGGAAAAGTTCTGGCGGACGGAACTGTTGAAATTCCTGTTGTAGTAAACGTATTATACAGAACCTCCACTGAAAATGTTTCTGATGCAAGAATCGCTGAACAAATTGATGTATTAAATGCTGACTTTACTGCAACCAACAGTGATATCAATAAAATTCCGTCGGAATTCCAGACAGTAGCCGCCGGAGATACAAAAATTAAATTCAGATTAGTAAACACAGTAAGAAAATCTACTACAAAAAATAGCTGGTCTACCAATGATGACATGAAAAAGGCTACCAAAGGTGGAATTGATGCAACTAATCCTACCAATTATCTTAACTTATGGGTAGTCGGCAAAATGACAAGCCAGGGAAGAACTATTCTTGGATATGCTACATTCCCTGAATCAGCAGGATTATGGAATGACGGTGTAGTAATTGCAGCACCATTCTTTGGAAAAACAGGAGCTTCTTCTCCTTTCAACTTAGGAAGAACAGCTACCCATGAAGTAGGACACTATTTAAATCTTAGACATATCTGGGGGGATGCTACTTGTGGAAACGACCAGGTTACGGATACCCCTACACAAACTACAGCAAATTACGGAAAGCCAACTTACCCGTTGTATAATACTTGTAGCGGCGTTCAGAGATCTGTAATGTTCATGAACTATATGGATTATGTGGATGATGCTGCCATGTTTATGTTCTCAGGAGGGCAAAAAACAAGAATGCAGTCTGTAGTAGCTTCTTCAGGAGCAAGAGCAGGATTAAGAGTCCTTTAATATTCCATTTAATATACAAAATAAAAAGCCTGGACATATCCAGGCTTTTTTGTATTTATTAAAATGTTTTCAGATTATCTTCCGGAGTATAATCCATAAAAATTCCGCCTTCCAATCCTACAGATTTTACTTTTTTCTTAATAGGAACGGTTAAATTCGACTGTTTCTGATCTTTCTCCCATAAGTCCGGTGAAAAATGCAGTTTTTCCACCGCGCCATCTATATAAGTGATATATGCATCAAAAGGAATGGCAAAACCACCCACATTATCAATATTTACAGTAAGGATATTATTTTCCTGAGAAATTGCCGTGATTTTCAAATCTATATAATTATTGGTATAAAACCAATTGTTCCAGAACCAGTTCAGATTTTTCCCGGAACCTGCATTCATGGAATAAAAATAATCCCACGGAATCGGATGTTTCCCATTCCAGTTATCCATATAACGATGTAATGCTTTTTTAAATAAATCATCACCTAAATAATCTTTCAACGCCAGATAAGACAGAGAAGATTTCACATAGGAGTTATTTCCATACCCCGCACCACTCACCTGTGTACTCATCGTAATAATAGGCTGATCTTGTTCAGCTGAAGGATCATTAATCCATCTTTTTACCCTGAAATTCTGATAAAAACGTTTAGCCGCCTCTTCACCGTTTTCATCAATCCCAATTAAATATTCCAGTGTGGTAGCCCATCCTTCGTCCATAAAAGCATAGCGGGTTTCATTGATTCCCATGTAGAAAGGAAAATAAGTATGGGCAATTTCATGATCTGCCGTTAATCTCGCGTCCTGAAAATCATCAGGAATACTGGTATCGTTAATCATCATAGGATATTCCATATCCGCATATCCCTGAATGGCGGTCATTACATTATAAGGATATTCCACACCGGGCCAGTTTTTAGAGAACCAGTCCAGATTATAACGCATCCAGTCAACATAATGTTCAAAATCTTTGGCACCTGCTTTATATCCTGCCTGAGCACTAACTCTTTTTGTTTTAAGCTGCACACTTGCAGCATCCCAAACGTAATGATTGCTTAATGCAAAACAAAAATCAGTAATATGGCTGGCTTTAAATTTCCAGACAATCCACTTATTTTGTTTGGTTACTTTTCCGGATTTCATTTCCTGTTCATTGGCAATGTGAATAACCTCATCACCCTTCAAGGAAGCTTTATACCGTTTTAAATATTCCGGCTGAAGTACGGCATCAGGATTCAGAAAATCGCCGGTAGCCCAAACCACATAGTTTTTAGGAGCGGTAATTGCAAAAGAATAATCGTTAAAATCATTGTAAAATTCCTGCCTGTCAGAATGCGGAAGCGTATCCCACCCGTTGTAATCATCATATACGGAAACTCTCGGAAAAGAATAAGCAACGTAAAATGTTTCCGGATCAATTTGTCCTTCTCTCCCACTTTGAACGGATAAAGGGTATTCCCATTCTATTTTAATTTCGGTCTTTGATTTCGACTTTACAGCCTTATTGAGCTTTACTTTTTCAACCGTTCCCCAATCCTCGCTATTGACCTCATACTTTTGACCATCCACAATAAATGATTTGATATGCAAGCCGGATGAAAGAAAATCTTTAGACACAAAACCCGATCTCGGCGATTGCGGTTTATGCAGGTTGTTGACAAATCTTATGGCAAGTTCATTTAAATCATTGGGACTGTTATTGCTGTATACAATCGTTTCTTTTCCGGAAACAATCTTAGTATGGGCATCCACTTTCACATCAACGTTATATATTCCCTTATTCTGCCAGTAATTCTTTCCCGGCGCTCCCGAAATGTCCCGGGTTCCGTTTTCATATGCTTTTTTAATATTTCTTGGCATATATAATTCCTGTGCAGAGAATGGCCATGATGCCAAAAACAATAAACTAAAAACCAACCTTCTCATGATAACAGTTTTTAAAATGATAACGAATCTAGTAAAAAAGCAACAAAAAAAGGCAATAAAATTATTGCCTTTTTATAATAATCCTTTTATTTTTCTAAAATTGTAAATCTACCAATACCGGGAAGTGATCCGAAGGATATAGCAGATTCTCTCTTCGGTCATTAATATGCCTGTGAGATTTGATTTTAAAGCCCTTCACAAAAATATAGTCAATTCTGTCTTTCGGAACTTCATTCACATTAAAAGCGGTAAAAGTTCCTATAGGGCCGTAGTGCCTGGTTTCCGAATGATAAAAGCTGTCTTCCATATTTTGAGAGATCGTTTTAATAGGAAGCGTATCTTCAGTAAGATTAAAATCTCCGCTTAAAGTTACCGGAAGATTTTTAGGATTGAGTTCTTTAATTTTTTTCAGGATCAGTTCTGAAGATTTTGCTCTGGCTATATTCCCGATATGATCAAAATGAAGGTTCAACGCCATAAATTCTTTTTTGGATTTTTTATCTTTAAAAACAGCATAAGTACAAATTCTGTTTAAAGCCGCATCCCAACCTTTGGAAGGTTTCTCAGGAGTTTCGGAAAGCCAGAAAGTTCCTGATTTCAATACCTGAAGTCTTTCTGTATCATAAAATATTGCCGAGAATTCTCCTTTTTCCTTGCCGTCATCTCTTCCAACGCCTACATAATCATAGTTTTTCAATCCTGTTTTTATATCTTTCATCTGCTCAGGAAGCGCTTCCTGAACTCCGAAATAATCCGGATGATAATAGCTTAACAGGTCTAAAACTTCCGGCTTCCTCTCCGTCCACGCATTTTCTTTATCAGATTCTACCTGTAACCTGATATTGAAACTCATTACTTTAAGATCCTGCGAAAAGCCTAATGCAAAAAGCATTAAGAACATCAATGAACATCTGAAATTCATACTCTATATTTTAATTATAAGACAAAAATAAAAACTTCTCCCGTAGAGAGAAGCCTTATATTGCATTTGTTATGTTAAATTCCTTTAATTTGATTTTTTAGCTTTGATCATCGCTTCCAGCGCATCCCACATTTCCTGGGGAATATCTTCCAGCATATTGAATTCTCCTGCTCCCTGAAGCCATTCACCGCCATCAATAGTAACCACTTCCCCATTCATGTATGCTGAATAATCCGATACCAGGTAAGCTGCTAAATTGGCCAATTCCTGGTGTTCCCCTACTCTCCTCAACGGAACTTTTTTTCTCATATCGAATTTTTCCTGCAAATCTCCCGGAAGAAGTCTGTCCCAGGCTCCTTTGGTTGGGAAAGGTCCCGGTGCAATCGCATTGAAACGGATTCCATACTTCGCCCATTCAACAGCTAAAGATCTGGTCATTGCCAAAACACCGGCTTTTGCACATGCGGACGGAACCACATAAGCAGAACCTGTCCAGGAATAGGTAGTCACGATATTTAAAACCGTTCCCGGAGTTTTAGAGGCGATCCAGTGTTTTCCTACGGAAAGTGTACAGTTCTTCGTTCCCTTCAAAACAATATCTAAAATAGAATCAAAAGCGGAATGCGTCAATCTTTCGGTAGGAGAAATAAAGTTTCCGGCAGCATTATTCAGGAGAATATCAATTTTTCCGAATTCTTTTAAAGTAGCTTCTTTCATCGCCTCCACCTCATCCCAGTTCCTTACGTCACAAGTAACGCAAAGAACTTTTCCGCCCGTTTCCTCTTCTAACTCCTTTGCTGTAACCTGTAGTTTTTCAAGATTCCTGGAAGTGATCACCACTTTGGCACCCAGCTGAAGAAAATATCTGGTCATGGCTTTTCCAAGACCGCTTCCGCCTCCGGTTACAATAGCTACTTTATCTTTCAGGGCATCTTCACGCAACATCGGCTGTGTATATAGATTCATATTTTTAATTTTTCCTAAAAATAATAAATATTAAAATGCAAAGTTTTAAAATACACTGATAAATAATGTTATAAATAATTATTTTTTATCATGACAACACAGCATAACCCTTAATAATAAAGCGGCCCGATCGTTCCGATCGGGCCGCTTCTGACAGGCTTTAAAAATTAATTATGAAACTACCGTTCCTTTGAAAGAAAGTGTTTTTGGAGTTTTACTGTCACTTGTTGTTACGTTAACCGTTTTCATAAATGCACCCGGATTCGCAGCATTATAGCTTGCCTCTACAAATCCTTTTTTCCCGGGAAGGATGGGTGTTTTTGTATAATCTGCCGTTGTGCATCCGCATGAGGGTGCTACATTTTCTATGATGATCGGCTTCGAACCTGTATTGGTAAATTCAAATCTGATCAATTTCGGTTTCCCCTGAGGAATATTTCCTACGTCAATAGATTCTGATTTCCATTTGATCGCTTCCGGAAGTATTTTTACAACAGGAGCATGGTCTACAGGAAATACATTTGCATAAAATGGAGAGAACGCCAACACGGCTAAAAGAGCTGTAATTTTTAAATTTTTCATGATACAAATTTTATTAATTGATAAAAAGAAACTTCTTTGCTGATGTTTTGATATAGCAAATGTAACGGTGATTATCAATGGAACATGTTAACCGCTCTCAAACATTTGTTAACGAGTTGTTAATGATAAAAGATAAATAGATATTTTTGGATAATATTGCTTGTGTAAATGGAAATCAAGAAACTCAATATCATCATCACTCTCGGATTTGTAGCGATCATCGGCATTTTGATTGCGCAGCTTTTATGGACCCGACAGGCGTATAATCTTGAGGACAAAAAATTTAATCAAACGGTAAACGTCGCTTTGCTTGAAGTGGTGGAAAAGTTATCTGTTGGTAAAGCTTCTTTTACCGAAAGCCCGGTACAGAACATTTCCAACGATTATTATGTGGTTAATATCAATAATGAATTCCATCCTGCAGTGTTGGAGCATTACCTGAAAACAGAATTTACGAGGTTTCAGATCAATACCAATTATGTTTATGCATTGTATAACTGTCACAGCGATCAAATGATCTATGGAAAATATATTTCGAGCCACCAGGAAGATCCCAATGACAAAGTCATACAATTTCCGAAACATAAAAACCTGGTTTATTACTTTTCTATCCGTTTTCCGGACAAGACCGCGTATCTCATCAGTTCGCTGAGGTTTTGGTATCTGCTCACCTTTGCCCTTATCATTATTCTTTTGGTATATGTTTATTCCATCTATACAATCATTCAGCAGAAAAAATTCTCGGAGCTGCAAAGGGATTTCATTAATAATATGACGCATGAGTTTAAAACCCCTCTTTCTTCCATTCTTTTGGCATCTGAAGCACTCAGGAAGCAGGAGCTCATCCAGGGAAGCCCTAAACTGCAAACCTATACTTCCATTATTACAGATCAAAGTTATAAGCTCAATCATCATATTGAAAAAATATTGAATATTGCCCGCAACGATGCTTCCGGATTATCATTAAAGCCGCAGAAAATAGTTTTACTGCCCTTCATTCAGGAAATTGTGGATACCATCAGACAAAAAAATGAAAATCTTTCCATATGCATAGAAATTGATGATAACACTTCGATAATGGCTGATGAATTTCATTTCACCAACATCATTTACAATATTCTGGACAATTCCATCAAGTATTGTGAAACAAAACCGGAGATCACTATTTCTTCACGGAAAGATTCAAAAGGCTTATATTTAAAATTTAAAGATAACGGAATGGGAATTCCTGCTAAAAATATTCCTCATATTTTTGATAAATTTTACAGAGTCAACACTAAAAAAAGCGATGAGGTAAACGGGTTTGGATTAGGTTTATTTTATGTAAAAAAGATTGTTCAGCAGCATAACTGGAAAATTTCGGTGGAAAATAATACGGATAAAGGAATTACCATTACTCTGTTTTTACCTTTTAATTGATACTCAGCCATGGAAAAGTCTAAAATTCTATATGCAGAAGATGACAGCACAATAGCTTTCCTGATTCAGGACAGTCTGGAAAGTTATTATGAGATCTCATGCTATCCTGATGGAAAATCTGCACTTGAAGCTTTTAATAGTGGGAATTTCGACATTTGTCTTTTAGATATCATGATGCCTGAAATCAACGGTTTTGAACTGGCACAGTATATCCGTGAAAAAAATTCTGAAATCCCTATCATTTTCATCTCCGCAAAAGCACTAAAAGAAGACAGGATCAAGGGATTGAAAATTGGTGCGGATGATTATCTGGTAAAACCGTTCAGTATTGAGGAACTTATTCTGAAAATTGAAGTTTTCCTGAAGCGTTCGAAGAAAACAAATACTTATCCCTCAAAATACAAAGTGGGGAAATATGACTTTGATCCCGATAATTACACTTTACGGGATGCACAAAATACCGTTACTCTCACCCAAAGGGAATCTGACTTGCTTTTATATTTTATCCGCAATAAAAATACTGTTCTGAAAAGACAGGATATTTTGAAGGCCATTTGGGGCGATGATGATTATTTTATGGGAAGAAGCCTGGATGTATTCATTTCAAGATTGCGAAAGGTTTTTGCAGACGAGAAAAACATATGCATTGAAAATCTTCACGGAATAGGCTTCCGGTTTTCTGAGAAATAGCTCATGAAATTGAAACAATAGACAGTTATTCTTTGATTTTCTTTACATTTACTCTTCGAAAAAATATCCATTCATGAAAAGGTCAGGAACTACTCTTTTTCTATTTCTTCTATTTTTTAGTGTAAACTTTAAAGCTCAATCATTTCAAAAGCTTTATCAATATGTAAATCCTTTAATTGGAACAGAAAAAATGGGACATACCTATCCCGGAGCAACCGTTCCTTTCGGAGCTGTGCAGCTAAGCCCGGAAACAGATTCCATTTCTTATGAACTTAATGGAAAATACAATGGAGAGGTGTATAAATATTGTGCTGGGTACCGGTATGAAGACAAAACAATCGTAGGATTCAGCTCTACTCATTTTAGCGGAACGGGACATTCGGATCTGGGAGATTTTTTGGTAATGCCAACTGTTGGGCCATTACAGCTTAATCCAGGAACCGCTTCAAACCCCGAGAAAGGTTATAGAAGTACATTTTCACATCAAAATGAAAAAGCGGAAGCAGGCTATTACAAAGTAAAGCTGGATGAGAACAATATTCTTGCAGAACTTACGGCTACCACCAGAGTCGGCGTACATCGTTATACTTTTCCAAAATCAGATCAGGCCCATATTATTTTAGATCTGATGGCCGGAATTTATAATTATGACGGTAAAAATACCTGGACCTATGTTCGTGTTGAAAATGATAACACGATCACGGGTTATCGACAAACCAACGGTTGGGCGAGAACGAGAACAGTCTATTTTGCCATGAAATTTTCAAAGCCTTTCAAATCATATGGACAGAAAAACTATGATGAAAAACAGGTATACAAAGGATTCTGGAGAAAATTCGATCAGACTAAAAATTTCCCGGAAATCGCAGGAAAAAATCTAAAAATGTATTTCGATTTTGACACGAATGAAAATGAGGCTATTGAACTCAAATTAGCTATCTCTCCGGTAAGTCAGGCTAACGCTTTAGATAATCTTGAAAAAGAGGCCGGAAACTTATCTTTCGATCAGGTAAAAGCAAAGGCACAGGAAGACTGGAACAAGGAGCTTAATAGAATTGTCATTCAGGGTTCTGAAACGGAGAAAACCAACTTTTATACAGCGATGTATCACACCTTCATCAATCCAACAGTCTATATGGACGTGAATGGTGAATATAAAGGTTTGGATCAAAATACTCACAAAGCAAACAATTTTACTAATTATACTACGTTTTCGATTTGGGATACGTATCGTGCCTTGCACCCGTTTTTCAATATTATCCAACCCAAGCGAAACAATGATATGGTAAAATCCATGATGGCTCATTACAATCAGTTTTCCATGAAAATGTTGCCCATCTGGTCTCATTATGCCAATGACAACTGGTGCATGAGCGGCTATCATAGCGTAAGTGTTGTTGCAGATGCCATTATTAAAGGAAATTACGACGGCGATCCTAAAGAAGCGTTGAAAGCCTGCGTAGAAACAGCGAATAAAAGAGATTATGAAGGAATTGGATATTATATTGATTCCGGATATATTCCTTCGGAGAAAAACGGAACCTCAGTTTCCAATACACTGGAATATGCATACGACGACTGGGCAATCGCTCAGTTAGCAAAGCACCTGGGAGAAACTGAAATCTATAATCAGTTCATCAAACGCTCCGGAAACTGGAAAAATAACTTCGACAAAAGCATTGGCTTTATGCGACCTCGTTTGGCAGACGGGAGCTTTAAAAAAGAGTTCGATCTGTTAAGTACACACGGACAAGGCTTCATTGAAGGCAATTCATGGAATTACAGCTTCTTTGTTCCTCACCATCCGGATGAGCTTATCCAAATGATGGGCGGAAAGAAAAAGTTTGCGGCAAAACTGGATGAATTGTTCACCATGCATTTACCAGATGAATTTTTCGCCGATACGGAAGATATTACGAGGGAAGGTATTATCGGTGGGTATGTTCATGGGAATGAGCCGGCTCATCATGTTGCTTATCTTTATAACTGGGCAGGACAGCCCTGGAAAACACAAGCTCAGATCAGACATATCCTGGACATGCAGTACAAAGCAACTCCGGACGGATTGGGAGGAAATGATGATGCAGGACAAATGAGCGCATGGTATATTTTAAGTTCATTAGGATTTTATCCTGTAGCTCCCGGTTCCGAAGACTATGCGATCGGAAGTCCGGCCGTAGATCATGCCTCTCTGCATTTAGAAAACGGAAAGACTTTTGAAATTGAAGCGATCAATCAAAGTCCGAAGAATGTGTATGTTGAAAAAATTCTTTTGAATAGAAAAGAAATTAAAAACTTTACGCTGAAGCATTCTGAATTAGTAAAGGGAGGAAAGCTTACTTTTTATATGAGCAGCAAACCAAAGAAATAATTCATAAAATTTAAAAGTAAAAAGGCAAAACTGTGATCCGCAGTTTTGCCTTTCTTTTTATTTACCTCCACCTTCATTTTTTTCGGTGTCTGTCTTTGTATTTTCTTTTACTTTCTGGTTTCCGAAACGTTTGACAAATGTGAGAGAAAACCCGTACCAATCCCATCGGTTAGAATTTTGGAAAGTACCGATCTGGCTGTAGGTGGTGGTATTCATATTGGGTCTCTTAAAAATATTCATCAGCTGAAGGCTGGTTTCTATCTGAGATCCCGGAAATATTTTTGTCACGGAAATATTGTGAAAGAAATTGGCTTTGTTGGCAACGGAATTACCGCTATTCTGATTATCGACACTAAACCAGGCGCCCAAATTAATATTCTTATTGAAAAGATTCGTATAAGAGAAATTGGTAGATCCTGAAAAATAACTGATATAATTTTGAGATGACAAATTATTCCTTGTATTAAAATCACTGTTGTCTATATAATACCAGCCAATCCCGAAATTGACATTCAGTTTGTTTTTCAGCAAATTCTGATTCGTGTTCGCAAAAAGATAGAATCTCTCAATTTTACCTTTGAAATTAGCCGGCATAGAGATCGTTTTTCCATCTTCTTCCACAAAGGTATTCCAGTAATCCTGATCGGTAAACATATATCTTGCAGAAATAAAATATTTTTTAAATAATCCCAGCTTCAATGCAACCCTGTCATTCGGGTTAGGAAGAAGGTCCATATTTCCCCGGGAATACAATCCGTCATTATTAGGCATAAGAAAAGGATTAAATTCCGCATACCAGGGACGCCAAAGGCTGTGATTATACGTTAAGCTCAAATCATAATTATTCGAAAAAGAATATTTCAGCAAAAGATTGGGTAAAAGTGTTCCGTAGGAATCGGTTCGTTCAATATTCCCTACATCCTGCCGGATTTTGAAACGGATATATTCATAACGAAGTCCGATTCTGGTTTCCAGCTTTTTAAAAAATGTCTTGCTGTAGTTCGCATATAGTGAATTGATATTATCCGAATAATGAAAATTATTGCTTCTGGTATCATCAAAAATCCAATCACCATTGGAAAGGTTATAATAGGTATTGGGAATTACATTATTATTGAAATTTGCTTTCCCGCCTACTTCAAAATTTCCACCATTTTTTCCTAACGGGGTTGTATAATCCACTTTCAGATAATAATTCCGGTTCTGATTATAATTATCGATGCGTGATCCTTCAGGAATCATCGAGGTACTGAATGTTTTAATAAAGTCGGTTGTCCCGTTATTCGAATTATAGTTGGTCCCCAAATTGATATCCAGGATTTTATTTTTTTCTTTGTCGTAATATTTATAAAAGATATTGGTCCCCAAATTTCGCGTAAGCGAAGATGAGTTTCGATCCTGAATATAAGAATTCTGAAAAACATCATTGAGATAATTGGTTCCTGCAGCATTAGAAAAAGAATTTCCGTTACCCTGATAATATTCCATGACAAGACCAACGTTATTTTTTTCATCCAGCTCAAATTCCGAAGTTGATGAAACTGAAGGATTTCTGTTTTTATATGTGTTTTCCGTATCAATTAAGGTTACGAAATTATCTTTATAATAAGTGTTTTTGGCAGAATTTCGTGTTATATAAGTATTATCGCTATAGCTTCCTGTGAAAGTCTGGGTGAAGCTTTTCTTATGGTAATTGAGATTGAAATTTCCATATTGGTTATTTTTCGTATTCTGGGTATTGGTGAGTGAAATACTGCCCTTTATTCCTTCATCATCACGCTTTTTTAACACAATATTAATGACTGCGCCTGTGGCTTCATATCTGGAGGAAGGACTTGTAATCACTTCTATTTTCAGTAGGTTGTCTGCCGGAATGGTTTTGAGATATTCTTTCAGCTCTTTCCCTGTAAAAACAGATTTTCTGTCGTTGATGTATACTGTTACAGATTCTCCCTCCGCTTTGATCACATCATTATTATCTACACTTACCAAAGGTGACATCTTTACGATATCCCAGGTTGTATTTCCTGCCAGAATAGAGCTGTTAGCTACATTAAAAACTGTTCTGTCTGCTTTGCTTTCCACTGTCGGTTTTTTAGCAACAAGAGTAACGCCTTCTATTTCTTTCTGTTTATTAAGAGTATCTTTTTGAGCCTGTGCGGCAATGAAGGTACTCAGCAGAAATCCCCCCAATGTTAAAAATAGCTTCATGAAGTATTAATTCTTTACTGAATAAGACAATCAATCCTGGAACTTTGTTACACCTCTTAAATAATAATAATCAAACTAGTTGATAGTCAACCTACTTTATTTTAAATTATTTCTAAAAACAGTGAGGTATTATAAATGAAAATAAAAAACCTCACAGGTTTAAAAGCCCATGAGGTAATATTTATTAAAAACAAATTAGAAATCTATTCCTGGACCTCAAAAAGCAATCGCTCCCCGAATTTTCCCTCATTGATTTTTCCGTTATCATAAACCAGATGTCCATTAACGAAGGTATGGGTCACTTTAGAATGGAAGTTCATTCCTTCCAGCGGGCTCCAACCACATTTGTAAAGAATATTGTCTTTGGAAACCGTCCAGTTTTCATTCAGATCTACCAAAACCAGATCTGCTTTATACCCTTCCCTTATAAAACCTCTTTTTTCCACTCTGAAAAGGATAGCCGGATTATGGCACATCTTTTCAACGATTTTTTCCAAAGAAATTTTTCGGTTCTTATAATTTTCAAGCATTACCACTAATGAATGTTGCACCAAAGGTGCTCCGGAAGGACATTTTGTATACACATTCTGTTTTTCTTCCGCAGTATGAGGCGCGTGGTCAGTAGCAATCACATCAATTCTGTCATCCAAAAGCGCTTTCCAAAGTCCGTCTTTGTCGTGTTGGGTTTTTACAGCAGGATTCCATTTGATCAAGCCGCCTTTTGTTTCATAATCCTCATTAGTGAAGGTTAAATGATGAACACAAACTTCAGCCGTAATTTTTTTATCTTTTAAAGGAATATCATTTCTGAACAATGCCGTTTCTTTTGCTGTCGAAAGATGGAAAACATGAAGTCTCGCTCCGGTTTTTTGTGCCAATTCAATAGCTTTTGAAGAAGATTTATAGCATGCTTCCTCACTTCTGATCAGGTGATGGAATTTCACAGGAATATCTTCCCCATACTCATCTATATATTTCTGAGTATTGGCTTTGATGGTTGCTTCATCTTCACAATGAACTGCGATGAGCATTTTGGTATTGCTGAAAATATTTTCCAGCGTTTCCGGATTATCAACCAGCATATTTCCTGTAGAAGAACCTAAGAAAAGCTTGATTCCGGGAACATTTCTGGGATTTGTTTTTAAAACTTCTTCCAAGTTATCATTGGTTCCCCCCATCATAAAACCGTAGTTGGCATACGCTTTTTGAGAAGCAATTTGATATTTATCCGCTAATAATTCCTGAGTAACGGCATTGGGAACCGTATTCGGCTGATCGATAAAGCTTGTTACACCCCCCGCAATGGCAGACCTTGATTCACTTTCAATATCTCCTTTATGCGTCAGTCCCGGTTCACGGAAATGTACCTGATCATCAATCACTCCGGGTAAAAGATATTTTCCGGAACCATCAATAATCTGATCCGCCTCTTCAGAAATATGAGAATTTATTGCAGAAATTACATCATTTTCAATTAAAATATCGCTTTCAAAGATCTGTCCCTCGTTAACGATTTTTACGTTCTTAATTAAGGTCTTCATTTTACTTTTTTAGATATAAAAGATTCATTTCCGCAAAATTAAGCTTTCGAAAACGATTTTTAAACATAAGTCTGAAAATTCTAAAATCTAATATTTACATTTGCAGAAAATTTTCGGAATTGTACAAGAAATTATTTGGACAAACAGCTGTATATGGTCTCAGTTCTGTATTGGTCAGAATTTTCCCGTTCATTATTGCACCCATAGTCACGAAGGCCTTCGGGCCGGCTGCCTCATCTCCTTTTGTGGATTGGTATTCCATCGCCGGGGTGATCACCGTTTTGCTGACGCATGGGATGGAAACGTCTTTTTTTCGTTTTGCACAGGAAGAGAGCATCGACAGGAAGACTTTAATTTCTACCTGTTCCATGAGCATTATAGGAATAGGCCTTATTTATCTCATTCTGGGATATGTTTTCAGGCAGGATTTGGCCAATGCTTTTGAAACTCCGGATCAGGTCAATTTTCTTGTTATATTCCTGTTCATTCTTTCATTAGATGCCTTTTCTACCATACCATCTGCCATTTTAAGACTTGAGGGAAAAGCTTTTCAATACATGTTTTCCAAAGTGGCAGGTTCATTGGTCTACTTTTTTTTAGTGGTGTTTTTTATCAAATGGCTCCCGAAACATCCGGATGGAATTCTGGGAATAAAATACAACCCTGAATTTGGAGTGGGTTATGTTTTCGTTGCCAATCTGGTGCAAAGTATCATTACACTGGCTATTGTAGGGAAAGAGTTTGTGAACTTCAGCCTTTCCAAATTTGATTTCAAATTATGGAAAAGAATCATGAATTATTCCTGGCCGGTAATGATCGCCGGACTTGCCGGTATTGTGAATCAGACACTGGACAGACAATTCCTGAAATACCTTCTTCCCGATGAAGAAGCGCGTCATCAGATTGGAGTGTATGGTGCGGTATATAAAATAGCCACTTTCATTACGGTATTCAGACAAGCCTATCAACTAGGCATTGAGCCTTATTTTTTCTCAAGTTTTAAGAATAAGGATTCCCATAAAACCTATGCTGTATTAATGGATGTCTTTGTCATTTGCAGCTGCATTATTTATATGGGATTGATGGTCAATCTGCAATGGATCTCCGAAGAATATCTCAGAAATCCCCTTTATTATGAAGGAATTGAAATCATTCCGTTTGTAATGTTAGGTGCTCTATTCTTGGGAATATATCTTAACCTGTCTATTTGGTATAAATTGTCCGATCAGACAAAAGTAGGGTTATACATATCCATCATAGGAGCCGTTATCACCATTCTGATCAACTTTTTATTCATCCCGACATACGGATATTGGGCAAGTGCAATAGCTGCATTAGTAACTTTTACCTCTATGATGATCATTTCCTATGTTTGGGGACAGCTTTGGTATCCTATTCACTATAATACTGGTAAAATAATAGTATATCTTACGGTTACGGTCTCACTCTCTCTGATTTCGTTTTATTGTTTCAGAACCAATTATTTGGTGGGGAATTTATTCTTATTGGCATTCTTTGCATTAATTGCTTTTAATGAAAAAAACATAATAAAGAAGATCCTGAAAAGATAGATTATCATTAATAGTATCAATTACTTATAACATTTACCACCTTACAAATTGTAATCTTTCACCGAATCTACATCCAGTATCTGTGAATTTTAATTACATTTGCCACAAATCAATATGATTTTTTTGATTTTTAAATAACAGAAAAATACAAATAGTATAACTAAAATATGAAAATTATTGTACCTATGGCTGGACGTGGCTCCAGATTGCGTCCACATACGTTAACTGTTCCAAAACCTCTTATTCCTATTGCCGGAAAACCCATCGTACAAAGACTGGTAGAAGATATTGCCAAAGTAGCCGGTGAAAAAATAGAAGAAGTAGCATTCATCATCGGAGATTTCGGTCCTGAAATTGAAAAATCCTTAATTCAGATCGCTGAAAAATTAGGAGCTAAAGGAAGCATTTATTATCAGAATGATCCGCTGGGAACAGCTCATGCCATAAAATGTGCCGAAGATTCCATGCAGGGAAATGTAGTTATTGCGTTTGCGGATACTCTTTTCCGTGCAGATTTCCAACTGGATAAAAACTCAGACGGCGTTATCTGGGTAAAAAGTGTAGAAGATCCCTCTGCATTCGGAGTGGTAAAATTGGATAACTACGGATTCATTACAGATTTCGTTGAAAAGCCACAGACCTTTGTTTCAGACCTTGCCATTATCGGTATTTATTATTTCAACAGTGCTGAAAAACTGATGGATGAGATCAATTACATCATGGATAATGACATCAAAAATGGTGGCGAATATCAATTGACAACAGCATTAGAAAACCTGAGAGCAAAAGGCGCCAAATTTACGCTGGGTAAAGTAAACGACTGGATGGATTGTGGAAATAAAAATGCTACTGTAGAAACCAACAGCAAAATTCTTGCTTACGAAAAAGAAGAAATGTCTCATTATCCGGCAACGGCTCAAATTGAAAACTCCCTTATCATCCCACCTTGCTTTATTGGTGAAAACGTAAAGATTTCCAATTCCAAAGTTGGTCCCGGAGTTTCTTTGGGGAATAATACAGTGATCGTCAATTCCAATATTGAAAACTCATTGATCCAGGAAAATACCAGAATCAATCACGGAAACTTATCCAATTCTATGATCGGTAACTCGGCACAGTATTTTGGAGTAGCAAGGGAAATTTCTCTGGGAGATTATTCCGTGCTGGATTTCTTATCTAAATAGAAAATTATTTTTACAGTAAATGCAATATAATCAGGCCACACAAAAGATTTTGTGTGGTTTGGCGTTAATATTGCAACGTTTCCCTTGAAATTGAAAGAAAAATAAATACATGAAAAACTGGATCCCATTAATCATATTACTTTTGCTTGTATCATCTTGTAAAACACGAAATGCGGCCAAGAATAATAGCAGCATACAAGATAGCATTCATGCAGAAAATAATAATGATCCGAAAGATGCGAATGAACCTGTAAGAGATAAACTTACCTTTTATGAGCATGTACTTATTCCTCCTAAATTTGATCAGATCAAAATCAACAGTAAGGTCAATGTGGAAACCGGAAGCTTCGTTCCTACACTGGATGCCACTATTTATATTGAAAACAACCAAAAAGTATGGATGAATTTATCCGCATTATTTATCAATGTAGCAAGAGGAAAGGCAACTCCAGAAGGTGTAAAAGGATATGACAAGACCAATAAATCCTATATCGATTCTGATTTCGAATATTTAAATAACCTACTGAATGTCAATTTCATAGACTACAAGTCTTTGGAGAAGATACTCATGGGAAGAACATTCGTGAAAATCAGCGATTCTCAATTCACCCTTACCAAAAATGCGCAGGGTTTTAAAATGGTTTCAAACTCTAACCAAAGAATCGAAACAGATGAAAAAGCAAGAGAATACAAAATAACATTGCAGTATGACGAAAATTATGATTTGTTAAGCGTTCAACTAAAAGATGTTTTATCTCCTGACGAACTGGAAATCTCCTATAACAACTGGGATGAATATAATGGAATCCGCTTACCAAAAAATGTTAAAATAATTATAAAAGGTTCAAAAAACAGTCAGATTTTAATGGAAAATACGAAATTTGATTTTTCGAAGATGGAAACTCCCTATTCAGTTCCAGCCAATTATAAGAAAATTGAGATTAAATGATTAAGAAATTTAGCTTTTTAATAGGTATTTTGCTGTTCGGTTTGCATTATGGGCAAAAAAAAGAACAATTGCAGAAACAAAATGCCGAACTTAAAAAACAAATTGCACAAATAAATTCTGATTTAGCCAAAACAAGAAATGAATCCAAACTTTCTATAGCTTATCTAACCAACGTTAATAAAAAGCTGGCTTTAAGAGAAAAGGTTTACAATAATACCCAGAAAGAAAAAAGATTTATTGAGGACGAAATTTATCTTCGTCAGTTGGAAATCAACCGTCAGAACAGAGAGCTCAAAGTCCTTAGGGAAAATTATGCCAAGGTTCTGGTGAATGCTTATAAAAATAAAGGAGTACAGAATAAAGTAACCTTTATCCTTTCTTCCAAAAACTTAGGGGAAGCAATAAGAAGAGTACAATATTTAAAACAGTACTCTGATTATCAGGATAAAAAAGCAGCAGAAATTACGGATGCTGCCACGCAGATCAAAAAATCAATTGCCCAGCGACAGAAATCAGTAAAGGACAAGGAAACACTTTTGGTTAATCAGCAAAAAGATTTAACCACTATTAATGCGGAAAGAGCTCAAAAAGAACAACTGGTTGCAGATTTTAAGAAAAATGAAGCCAGACTGACTGCAGAACTCAAACAAAAACAAACCCAAAACAAAGCTGTTGAATCCCAGATCCGTGCTATTATTGCAGAAGAGATCAGAATAGCCAAAGCAGAAGAAGAAGCCAGAAAAAAGGCCGAAGCAGAAAAAATACGTTTGGCAAAACTAGCAGCTGAAAGAGAAAAAGCAAGAATAGAAGCTGAAAATAAAGCCAAGGCCGAAGCTCTTGAAAGAGAAAGAAAACTGGCGGAGGCTGAAGCAAAAAAAGCAGCTGATCTAGCCGCTAAAAGAGCGGAAGAAGAAAGAAAACGTACTGAAGAAGCTGCAAGAGCCGAGGCAAGCGCAAAAGATGCGGCAAGAAAAGTAGCCGCTACTAAAGCTTCTGAAGAAGCCAATGCCAAAGCAAGAGAGGCAGCCAATAAGCTGGCAGCTGCAAAGGCCGCGGAAGCAGCATTAGCCAAGAAAAAAGAAGATGAGAAAAAAGCAGCTGAATCTAAAGCAATGACCAACTTTGGGGTTTCAAAAGCTGCCGGAAATAATTTTGCAGAAAACAAAGGAAGATTAGGCTTCCCTGTAGACAAGGGCCAGATCACCCACCGTTTCGGTAGACAACAACACCCGGTTCTGAAAAATATCGTTGAAGAAAATAATGGAATAAAAATTTCCGTTCCTTCAGGTACCCGTGCAAAGGCCGTATTCCCAGGATCAGTATCTTCAATTTTAGCGAGTAGCGACGGAACTAAAACCGTGATCGTAAAGCACGGAACCTATTTTACCATCTATTCTAACCTGGGAACTGTGAATGTTTCCAAAGGGCAGCAGGTTTCTGCAGGGACTCCCGTAGGTACTGTAGGGCAGGATTTTGATGGGTCTTATACTCTTGATTTCCAAGTATGGAGCGGCAGCACACCAGTTGATCCATTAGGTTGGGTATCTTATTAAAAAAGATTAACTTTGCAAAAAAATTAGAAATGGAAACATTAACAATATTAGCCTTATCATGGCAACATATTCTTATCGTGGCAATACTTCTTGTACTGCTTTTCGGAGGTAAAAAAATTCCGGAACTGATGAGAGGTGTGGGTTCAGGTATCAAAGAATTTAAAGATGCTGTAAAAGAAGAGGATAAACCAGGTTCAGAGAACAAAAATTCTTCAGCTAACAATAGCTCTTCCAGTAACTAAAATTCTTATTAATGAACTTTACTGAAACTGCATGGACAATCTTCAACCAGTCTATTGAAGATTATCACGTGCTTGATGACGTTAACGCTCTAATTAATAATCCGTTCGATAAAGATAGTTTGGAACGGATTTTGTATGCAAAGAACTGGATTGATACCGTTCAATGGCATTTGGAAGATATAATTAGAGATGAAAATATTGATCCAACTGAAGCTCTTCAACTCAAAAGAAGAATAGATGCCTCTAATCAGCAAAGAACTGATTTAGTGGAATTTATAGACAGTTGGTTTCTTAAAAAGTTTGAAAATATAACTCCTAAACCTGATGCAAAAATCAATACGGAAACACCCGCTTGGGCTGTAGACAGATTATCAATACTTGCACTGAAGGTTTATCATATGTCACTAGAAGCTCATAGAGATTCCGCTTCTGAAGAGCACCGTTCCAATTGCCAAGCCAAGCTGGATGTGCTTCTGATACAGAAAGAAGATCTCTCAACTTCCATTAATCAGTTGCTTGCTGATATTGAGAACGGTAATGTTAAGATGAAAGTATACAAACAAATGAAAATGTATAATGATGAAAGTCTTAATCCAATCCTTTATCAAAAGGGGCAACAGAAATGAAACGACTAATTTTTTTTGGAGTACTACTAATCATAACTTCCTGTGCAACGGAAAAATTGAATTTTTCTCCGTTGTCTAATAATTTTTACAGTGATTCAAAAGGTTCTGATTCTGACAGAGGAGCAAAAAAAGGCATTGATATTAACATTAAAGAAAATGTAAATGCCTCAGAAATCTCCAACCTGATTTCAACATTCCCGCAATTTAAAAATGCAGCTTTAAATGAAGAAATCACTTCTTTGAAATACAGTCTTCAGAACTATTTATATGCAATAGATGCCAATAATCTATCCGGAAAAAACAGAGCCATTAAAAGCTTTGAAAAGGCCTATAAAAAAGTTCAGAAGCTGAGACAGAATCTTAGTAAAGATGATGATGAAGTTCTCAACAGGTATCTGGTCAGATTAAAAACCAACATCACTGTTATCGAAGACTCTTTAAAAGGAAATTAAAAACTATTAAACATTAATGATTAAGATTCAGGCGGAAGCCAATGTTCCTACAGAACACGGTACTTTCCGGATGATTGCTTTCTCCGAAAACGAAAACGATTGGATGCCTCATATGGCTATTATTGCGGAAAATACAGATTTTTCCAAGCCTGTGAATGTCCGTTTCCATTCAGAGTGTATTACCGGAGAAGTTTTCCATTCAAAAAAATGTGAATGTGGCCAGCAACTGGATGCGGCAATGAAATATATCCATGAAAATGGAGGAATCATTATTTACCTTCGTCAGGAAGGCAGAAACATCGGGATTATCAATAAATTAAAAGCATACTCATTACAGGAAAAAGGATTAGATACTGTAGAAGCCAATTTAAAATTGGGACTTCCCGCAGATGACCGGAACTTCGGAGTAGCTATTGAGATCTTAAATCTACTGGATGTAAAAGACGTAAACCTTTTAACCAATAACCCTGAAAAGGTAAAATACGTAACAGAAAGCAATATTCATCTTAATTCCAGGGTTCCTTTGCAAATACCCGCCAATGATATAAGCAGAGGATACCTGAAAACAAAGAAAGATTACTTTGGTCATCTTCTGGATGATAATGATAACTGATAAAAAATCAAAAGCTCCGGAATTTCTCCCGGAGCTTTTTTTTGTAATTATAAAAAACTGAAAAGATATTTTCTGTTAAAGCTTCGTCTTGATTTTAGACTCGTCAATATTGTAATACTTAATTACAGCATTATAGTCATTATAATCTACGCTGGCATTTTTCCCAGTGCTTGCCGGAACAACTACCACTCTGAATCTCTTATTGGTATAATAAGTAGAGTTATTATCCAGATTCAATGTAGAAGTTGAGTTTACATAAATTCCGATATCATACTTGCTGAAATCAAATGTATAATCTACCTCATCATTAGTTGCATTTCCTACATAGAAAGTATAAGGAAGTAATTTCCAGATTGGAGCATTATTATTGGTAACTCCTGTCTGTAAATAAATAAGCACTACATCTGATTCTACCAAAGGAGTATTAAATGCATCATTAAATTCATATAAATTAGTGCTTACTTTACTAAAGGTAGGAGTAATATCATACGCCACTGAATAAGTATCATGGTCTTCGTAAACTACATCATCATTGCTATCATCACAGCTAAAGATGAATAAGCTCACAAAAGCTAGAAATAAAAATGGAAGAAATTTTTTCATTGTAATAAGAGTTTAGTTTATTATTGATTATGCACATTCAAAACATATACCAAAAAACTCAAAAACATTCCTTATCCTGTTTTTTTTAATTGTATTTTTGTTCTTATTCAAAAATTATGAGCAAAATAGTTTACACAGCGTTACTTGTATTCTTTTTCATCAGTTCTAAAATAACAGCGCAGTATCAGCCTAAAAACCTTTCTCCGGCAGATTTGAACAGGGCTCAGCAGTGGGTGGACAAAACCTACAGTTCTCTTTCGCAGGACGAAAAATTGGGACAGCTTTTTATTGTGGCTCTTTATACCAATAAAGATGAAAATCACATCACCCAGGTAAGGAATATTGTTGTAAACGACAAAATAGGAGGTTTGATCCTGATGCAGGATGACGCAGCAAGAGAAATCAACCTGGTGAATGAGTTCCAGCAGAAATCCAAAGTTCCTTTAATGATAGGAATGGATGCAGAATGGGGCTTGTATCAGAGAATTGCGGCGGCTCATAAATTTCCGTGGGCAATGACATTGGGGGCTATTCAGGATAAAAATTTAATTTATCAGATGGCTGCTAAAATTGCCGAAGACGGTAAGAGAATGGGAATCAACTGGGATTTTGCACCGGTTGTTGACGTAAATACCAATCCGAATAACCCGATCATCGGGAACAGAAGCTTTGGCTCCGAAGTGAATAATGTCATCAATTCCGCCCTATCCTATTCAAACGGATTACAAGACAATAATATTCTGGCTGCCATAAAGCATTTTCCGGGACATGGGGATACCAGTACCGACTCTCACCTCGATCTTCCGGTTGTTTCTCACAATATAGACAGGTTAAATTCAGTGGAATTGGCACCATTCAAAGCCTTAATGAATAAAGGAATAGGCGGTGTAATGGTAGCCCATCTATATGTACCTTCTTTAGAATCCGGAAAAGGAATTCCTGCTTCGGTTTCCAAAAATATTATTACAGGATTATTAAAGGAAAAACTGGGCTACAAAGGATTGATCATTACCGATGCTCTTAACATGGGAGCTGTAGCCAATAAATACAAGCCGGGAGAACTGGATGCATTAGCATTTAAAGCAGGAAATGATATTATGCTATTTTCCCAAGGTGTTGCCGAAGGAAAAAAATTGATTCAGAAAGCTATTGATAATGGTGAAATTCCTCAGTCCAGAGTAGAGGAAAGTGTAAAGAAAATTCTCTTGACGAAATATTTTTTAGGATTGTCTCAATACACTCCGAAAAATCCGGAAAATGTTAACTACGATCTTAATAATGTTTCTCATAAAAAACTGGTTCAAAATCTATATGCGAATGCATTAACCTTATTAAAGGACGAGAAAAAATTACTTCCTCTTAACTGCAAGGGAACCTATTATTATGTTCCGTTAGAAGAAGCTCCTTATCAGACTTTTGCAAACCAGTTGACCCTGGGGACAACGGTTATTGTGAAAAAAGCCAGCGAAATTAATACGATTCCTGCTAATTCTACAGTAATTGTAGGGTTGCATAAAGATAATTCCACAGCTTATAAACCTTATAAGATTTCTGCGGAATCAAAGAAAGTTTTAGCAGACCTTACAAAGAACCAAAATGTTATCTTAAATGTCTTTGGAAGTGCATATGCATTAAAAGACATTGATCTGTCCAAAATTTCTACTGTTCTGGTGTCTTACGAGAACAATGAGGATTCCATGACGGCAACAGCAGATGCCTTAAACGGAAAAACAAAAATCTGGGGAAGGCTTCCTGTTTTGGTCAACGATAATTTAAAAGCAGGAATGGGAATGGATATGAACGCTTCTGTTTCGAATATTTCCCAATCGAACTCAACTACATTGACAACATCAAAACAACCATAAAATAATGAAAATAGGCATACTTTGCTACCCAACATACGGTGGAAGCGGAATTGTAGCAACGGAACTGGGAATGTCTCTTGCCAATAAAGGCTATGAAGTACACTTCATCAGCTCTGCTCTTCCGGCAAGATTAGACATCACGAACCCCAACATTTTTTTCCACAGGGTGAATGTTCAGACCTACCCTCTTTTCCAGTATCAACCTTATGATATTGCTTTGAGCTCTATGATTTACCGTGTTGTTAATCTTTACAAGCTGGATTTACTTCACGCTCATTATGCCATTCCTTATGCTTATGCCGCTTTTACGGCCAAACAGATGCTTCAGGAAGACAATAACGATATCCCGTTGGTGACTACCCTTCACGGAACCGATATTACCCTGGTAGGGCAGCATCCAAGTTATAAACATGCTGTAGAGTTTTCCATTAATAAGTCGGATGCCATTACTTCCGTATCGGAAAGTCTGAAAAAAGATACCCTTCAATTTTTCAATATAAAAAAAGAAATCCAGGTGATTACCAATTTTATTGATAATTCTGAGTTTGATGATTGCAACGAATGCCAGAGAACACAGTTTGCCAATCCTGATGAGAAGATATTAATTCACGTATCTAACTTAAGACCTGTAAAACGTGTCGATGAAGTATTGCAGATCTTCAAAAATGTAGAGAAAAAGGTAAAATCTAAGCTGATTATTATTGGTGAAGGTCCGGATATGGAAAAGATCAATCAGTTCCTGGAAGAAAATCCTGAACTGATCTCTAAGATCCGTCTTCTTGGAAAAGTTAATGATTTATACAGGATCCTACAGCTTTCAGATGTATTTTTACTTCCTTCCGAGCAGGAAAGCTTTGGTCTGGCTGCATTGGAAGCGATGGCCGCTTATACACCGGTCATCAGTTCGAACGCAGGTGGAATCCCTGAAGTTAACATTCAGGGAGAAACGGGATATTTAGCCGAAATCGGGAATGTTGAAGCCATGAGCAATTATACCATTAAGCTTTTGAGTAATGAAGAGCTTTTAACCAGAATGAAGAAAAACGCCAAAGAGCAGGCCGTAAAATTCGATTTAAAAAACATTCTTCCTATCTATGAAGACATGTACAGAACAACCATAGAAAATTTTAAGAAAGAGTTGCTGAAAGTATAAATCATTTCGGGATAACCTCCAAAATAATCCTCTAAACAAATATGGATTCAACTCAATTGATCAATCATTTCTCAAAGTATATAGAACTCAATGCTTATGAGATTGGATTGATCAATTCTTTATTCTCATATAAAAGCTTAAAAAGGAAAGAATTCCTTCTGCGAAGCGGTGAAGTCTGTCGGACAGAAAGCTTTATTATTTGTGGATGCCTGCGAACTTACTCAATTGATGAGAACGGGTTTGAACATACTTTGACATTTGCCATAGAAGATTGGTGGACTGGTGATTTATTGAGCTTCTTCACGGAAACTTCCACGTGTTACCATATAGTGGCTTTGGAAAACACTGAAATCCTGCAAATTTCCAAAACAAATTTAGATACGTTATATCTTAAAGTCCCAAAGTTGGAGCGATACTTCAGGCTCCTGATTCAAAATGCATACGTGACACAGCAACAAAGGATCAATCAGAATCTCTCGCAGACAGCTGAACAACGGTATTTGGCTTTTATTGAAAAGTACCCTGCTTTACAGCAAAGAATTCCACAAAAGCATATAGCCTCCTATCTTGGTATCACACCGGTGTTTTTAAGCATGCTTAGAAAAAAGTTGAGCCAAAAATAATTTATTCAACTACTTTAATTTTTTTGTAATCCGTTATTTCCAATTTTGTTTTTTAAAACGATCATATGAAAAACAAAATTTTTAACACCAATAAAGATTGGACAGGATTGGTGATCAGGCTTACTCTTGGATTAATCATGTTTCCTCATGGTGCACAGAAAATGTTAGGCTGGTTTCACGGGCCCGGATTTAGCAGAGAAATGGAGCATTTAACCGGACCCATGCATTTGCCCTGGGTTATTTCAATTCTGGTTATTGTGATAGAATTTTTTGGAGCCATTTCTTTACTTATCGGGTGGGCTTCCAGATTATGGGCCGTCACTTTCATAATTTTATTTCTGGGCATCATCTTTACAGCACATGTAGAGCACGGTTTCTTTATGAATTGGTTTGGGAACCAGAAAGGAGAAGGCTATGAATATCATTTACTGGTCATCGGTTTATGTATGGCATTAGTACTGAACGGAAGCGGAAAGTATTCAGTGGATCAACTCATTTCAAAATATATGACTAAGAAATAGATCTTTTCATCAAAATGAAGAAAATACAAAAGGTTTTATTATAAAATTTGATATAAAAAAACATTCATTATACTGATTAAGAAATATGTAGAATGGCCTTAGAAAATTTTAAAACAAGGATATCACGAGTTTAATATTTCTGCTATATTCGTGATACACTCATGACGGAAAAATTACTTCAATATCTTTGGAACCATAAGGTTTTCAACAATTTTGACTTCAAGGATATTGAAGGAAATCCTGTTGAAATTATGGATTTCGGCCAATGGAATACCAATGCGGGTCCGGATTTTTTATTCGCCAAGGTTAAGATCAATAACGTAATTTTAGCCGGAAATATAGAGTTACATATTAAATCTTCCGACTGGATTTTTCATAATCATTCCAACGATCCTAATTATGAAAATATTATTCTCCACGTTGTGTTTCATCAGGATATAGAAATTGCAGAATTAAATAACAATAATATTCCGACTCTAGAACTAAAGAATTATGTTAATCAACATTTACTGTTACAATATGAAAAACTGGTCAACGGAGATCATTTTATTCCATGTGAGCGGATTTTTGATCAAAAGAAGATCCCTGTCAATTTTCATGAAGAAAATATCATTAAAAGGTTAGATGAAAAATCGGCTGAGCTCGAAAAAAGCTTAGAGAAATATAAAAACAATTTCGAAGCAGTTTTATTTCACAGTTTTGCTTATTCTTTTGGGTTAAAAGTGAATGCGTTTACTTTTAAACAGATTGCGGAAAGCATTGATTTTAGCATCATCAATAAAATCAGGCAAAATAAAACACAGTTGGAAGCCTTATTATTTGGAATTTCCGGCTGGCTCGATGCCCCGGAAGACGAATCTTTGAAAATATGGAAAAGAGAGTTTGATTTTCTGACCACAAAATTTAAAATTTCCGATCTAAGGTTTCATCCTAAATTTTTACGGTTAAGACCACATAACTTTCCAACGATCCGTTTGTCTCAATTAGCAGATCTCTACGGGCAACCACATTTATTCTCAAAAATTATTGCCGCTAATAATATGGATGAATTGGTAAGCCTGTTTACAGCGGTAAAAGCTTCGGAATACTGGAATGACCATTTCAATTTTGGAAAACCAGCCAAAATCAGCCAGGTGAAATTTTTGAGTAAAGATTTTATAGACCTCATCATTCTTAATGCCATTCTCCCTATAAAATATACCTACCATAAATATCATCGGGAAGAAATCACAGACGAGATCATGCATTTCTACAGGAATATTCCGGCTGAAAAAAATTCAATTATCGATAGCTGGAAAAAATTAGGACTGGAGATTACCACTGCTTTGGAAAGCCAGAGCCTGATTTATCAGTATTCCAATGGTTGCAAAGAAAAAAATTGCTTAAATTGCAGTATTGGATTTAAACTTTTAAAAGAATCTTCAGATGCTTGATAATATTCGTCATAAAATGGAAAGAGAATGGTTTGGTGTTCTTACAAGAATGGGGGCTAAACTGGGAATTCCGGTTTCTAAACTGAGGGTTTTCTTCATCTATTCTACTTTTGCAACCGCAGGTTTCTTTTTCCTTATTTATCTCGGATTGGCATTCACGCTCTGGATTAAAGATATTTTCATTACCAGAAGACCAAGTGTTTTTGATTTATAGCTATGGAGTTTTTACAGATTACATCACCTGATGATTACCGGGTTCAGGAAATTTTCAATTCTTACTGTACCACTTTTCCTGAAAATGAAAGAAGGGACTGGTATCAGTTCGTAAGATTGTTTTCTCATCCGAATACCAAAATAATTTCTGTGCTGCACGAAACCCGGAATATTGGATATCTGATTATCTGGGAACTTAGCAACCATGTTTTTGTAGAACATTTTGAGGTTTTTGCCGAATTCAGAAACCAAAAATTAGGCTCTCATATTACAGGTTATCTATTTAATAATTTTCCACGGATTATTTTAGAAATTGAACCTGAACATGCCGGTGAAGATGCGCAGAGAAGATATTCTTTTTATCAGAAAAACGGTTTCAGACTAATTGATGAAATGTATGTGCAGCCAAGCTATGGAGAAGGCAAAAAAGCTCTTGACCTTTGGCTACTGGCCAACTATTCCCCTGAGAATTTAAAGGAAATTAAAGAAGAAATTTACGATATTGTATATCATTGATCATAAAGCCGGAGATCGTCCGGCTTTTTTATTATTTCTAAAATTTCCTTACACAGATTTTCACAAATAAAATATGACGCAAACATCTGCGTTATCTGCTCGATCTGCGAGAAATATTAATTCACCTGATATTCCAGCTTGATGGTAATACTTGCTTCTTTTTCCTTGGAAGACGTGTTAAAAGTTCCCCCGTAAGAATAATCTTCATTAGAATTGGGGGCAGTGATCTGAATGACACCCATTGTCGCTTTTTTAAGATTCCCTAAGCTACTTCCTGAGTTTTCTGCAATTTTCTCAGCCCGCTCTTTAGCATCTTTGGTAGCAGCCGCAATCATTTCCTGCTTTACGCTGGCTAGCTTTGTATAAAAATAATTCGGGGAAGAGGAAGTAAACTCTACGCCTCGATTAATGATTTCTGTAATATTTCTGGAAAGATTTTCGATTTTAGCTACTTCCTTACTTTCAATAGAAACTTTTTGGGTCAGATTATACCCGGAAAACTCACCTTGAACATAGTTTCCATTGGAATCATTATAACTTCTGAACTGCTTCTGGATATCCACAGAAGAAAACACGATTTCACCTTGTTTGATGCCTTTCGAAATAAGGTAATCATTAATGATTTTCCGGTCTACAGCCAGTTCATCATACGCTGATTTCAGGTCGAAATTATTTTTGGAAAAGCTTCCGGACCAGGTGATAAGGTCGGAAGTAAATTGTTTGGTTCCTAGTCCTGTAACGGAAATGGTATTTTCAGACTTATTCCTGTTTTTAACTGCATTTCCCAAAAGACCGAGTCCGATAATGAATCCGAGTGCTGCAATAGCAATACCTATAATATTTTTATTCATAAAATTTGTAAATTGGTTATTTTTTCAATTAATAACAGAAATACAACATCAATTCCTATTCCAAATTTTAAGATTTTATTAACATTTTAATTATTCCCTGGATTCTTTCAATCTATCGGTATATAATGGTATGACTTCTTCTATTCTCAGCAGTACTGCTGATAAATTTTTAGCTTTAACATAGGTACGGATATGTGGTTTCACCAAAAATGAAAATTCTATAAACTCTGATATTCTTTCCACAGGAATACCGGCCTTCACAAAATAATCATCGTCTACCCTTTCTTTTATCCAAGCAATATGTTCCTGTAAGTCTTCATACTGATACTGCCTTTTCTGTTTTCTGGCTTTTCCGCTTACGAGATCATACAAACCCTGTATATTCAGGCTTCCTAAAAGCATGGGAAGCAAAACTTTCTTTACTTCCGCCGGTGTTTCCCTCATTTTTCCAACGGGTTGCGGAAGACCGACCGCGCCCTCAACCTGAGCTCCCAGATCAACTTTGGCAACTTTTCTGGAATCTTTTGACAAATCTCCACTTAATTTAACAACCTGAACTTCTTCAATTTCCTGAGGCAGCTGAGTTAAAATAATGGTTAACCGAGAATTGACACCATCTGTAAGAACTCTTTTTGAAGCTCTTTCATAGCCGGCTTTTACAAATCTTAACTCATCGTTTCCTGAAGCCTCAATACTGAATTCTCCGGAAGAATTACAAAGAACCTTCTGATCTGTAGACATGTTGATTACGGTTACAGAATTCAGTCGGATGTCATTTTCATCCGTAATAATTCCCGTAACTGTCTGTTGGGAAAGGACGAGATGAAATAAAAATAACAAACCAAATATAAGCTGCCTTTTCATCCGCTTATTTTTGAGTCTGCGGAGCTCTGTAAGAAGAAATTCTGGTTAATACGGCACGCTGGAATCTCATCAGATCCGCATCACTGCAATATCCGTATTTCAAAATATTTTTTCTTTCAAATCCGCCCGCAAAAACATAGTATATAAAATGTTGGATCTGCGATCTTTCTATCTTCAGATCGGTGAAATACCGTTCACCTAAGGCACTGGTAAGATAGTTCATGAAATCCACATCGTCCCATTTGTTTTTTATTTTACCGAGACTAAAGGTTCCTTTGGTGACAGGCTGCACAAATTCTCCGGGTCTCGCTGCCAAAACTCTGGGATCGGACTTCTGAGACATATAAAGTCCCAGATCCAGGAGTAGTTTCTCCACTTTTTTAGGCTTATTCAGATTTCTGGAATCTATTTTCAAATCTCCGGTAATTCCTTTCTTTATTTCCACTTCAGCAATCTGAATAGGTGTTCTGACCAAGATAATATTTAGGGGAGCACTAATGTCTGTTGATTTTTTAACGATACGATCATATCCTGCTTTTACAAAACGAAGCTCATCACCTTGCCTTCCTGAGATCATAAAATGACCGTCACGGTTAGTTTGAACGCTTTCGTCGGTCCGGATATTGATGACGATTACATCCGGTATCTCCCTATTTTCTTCGGAAGTTACTTTCCCAAAAATATAAGTTTGAGCGTTGGTATTGATAAAAAAAAGAAGGGGTAAAAGAGAGAATAGTTTGAGTTTCACTGGCTATTTTTTATTCAACAAAACTAAAGTTATTTTTAAATTCTCCTATAAGTTTAACCACACTTAACGGTTTTAGGATTTTTTTTAGAATTTCTCATTCCTAATTTGTTAAAGCCCCTCAGGAAATTGTTAAAATTTCACTTAAAATTTAATTAACTTGCAGTATTAATTCTCATTCTGAAATGCAAAATTCTTATACAGTAATCAATGCTTCTGCAGGCTCAGGGAAAACGTATGCCCTGGTTCAGAGACTTTTGATGATCTGTCTTCGTTATCCTAATCAACAGCAATCGATCAGAAACATTCTGGCCTTAACTTTTACCAATAAGGCAGCCAACGAAATGAAGGAAAGAATTTTATCCTGGCTGGGACATTTTTCCAAACAAAATTATGCGGATAATGCTGATCTTAAAAATATTCAGAAAGCTTTTGAGGAAGAAGGTTTGCGTATTACCATTGATGAGCTGCATATCCGGGCTAAAAAACTGCTGGATTATATTCTGCATAATTACTCCACCTTAAACATAGGAACTATTGACCGTTTCAACTCCCGTCTCGTAAGAAGCTTTTCTTATGAGTTGGGATTGGCTAAAAATTTCAATCTGGAAATTGAAGCGGAGCCCTTCCTGATAGAAGCGGTAGATAAAATGCTTGATCAGATCGGGGAAAATGAAGCTATTTCCAATTCGTTCATGGATTATGTGGATTACAGCCTGGAAAATAACGAACGTATCAATCTCAATAAAAACCTTTATAATTCTGCCAAAGAGTTTGTAAAGGATATTCACTATGAAAACCTTAAAAGCAATAAGGATTTTGATGATACGAATTATGAAGATATAAAAAATACTATCCGGAAAGAGATTGTATTGAATAAGAAGCAATCCATGGAACTTGCTGCACAATCTATTGAACTATTCAGATCCAGGAATATTGAAATTGAAGATTTTGCCCAGGGAAAAAATGGGATCGGTGGTTTTTTCACAAAGGTTGTAGATTTTTACGAGCAAAAACGGACCGGATTTCCTTTTCCGACTACACAGGAGGAATCTGTGGTTAACAATTACAGAAAAGGCGCTGCTTCAAAATCCAAGCATAAAGAATCTGAAATTCTGGAAATTCTGGAGCAGTTATTGGAAAACAGAATGAAACTCATTCTTCTGTATATTGAAACCCAGAAAAAGGAAAAGATTTTATCCGCTCTTCTTCCTTTGAAGGTTAATAAAGATATTCAGGATGAATTGAGGAAAATTGAAGAAGAAAATGATCTGGTCCTGCTTTCAAAATTCAATATTCTTATTAATGAAAATCTTAAGAATGAACCTTCATCATTCATTTATGAAAAGGTAGGTTCTCAGTTTCAACATTATTTTTTTGATGAGTTTCAGGACACTTCTGAGTTACAATGGCAGAATTTCATCCCATTAAGAGATCACAGTGTCTCAACTGAAAACACATCGTTTACTTTGGTTGGAGATCCAAAGCAGAGTATCTACCGGTTCCGTGGAGGTGAAAGTAAACTCATGCTTGATATCATCAATAAAAAAGAAATTTCTACCAAAGAAGCAGAACTTCTTGTGTTGAAAGACAATTGGCGAAGCGCTAAAAATATTGTGAAGTTTAATAATGAACTGTATAGATTTCATGCTGATATTTTAGAGGAAGAGCACAAAAATATTTTCGGTACGGATGCGGAACAAAACCCCAAATCCGATATTGAAGGCCGGGTGAAAGTGAATCTTTTTGAAAATCTGACCAACGAAGATTTTTACCATGATACTTCGGAAAAAATGCGGCAGGATATCCAGGAATGTCTTCATAATGGGTTCTCATTTTCTGACATTACCATTCTTTGCCGTGGAAACTTTGACATTTTTAGTTACTCTCAGAAACTGGGAAATCTAAAAGTGAACTATCATGGTGAGGAAACCAATATTAAAACCATTTCGGAAAAAGGCCTTACTTTGGAATTATCTGACACGCTACAAGCTGTCATAGAATTTTTAAAATGGGAGATCAATCCTAAGAATAAGCCTAATCTGATTATGATGATGTATCATTTGAACCATTTGGGAAGAGTTATTATGTCAGATTTCACCCTGGAAATGGATAGAATTCTTAAAATTGAATCCCACAAAGAGATTGTACAGTTCATTCGTGACACCTATTCTTTAAAGCTTAAACAGGATCATTTCCCAAAATTCAATCTGTACAATTTTGTGGAATATTATATCAATGAGTTCTCTGTTGAAAATAAGGAGACGGATTTCATCCTGAACTTTTTGGAGATGCTTTTCAATTTTACTCAAAATGCAGGAGCCAGTACGAAAGAATTTTTAAAATACTGGGACGAAGAAGCTTCTACCCATACTATTCAGGCATCGGAAAATATTGATGCCATCCAGATTATGACCATTCATAAGGCAAAAGGCCTGGAATTCCCTGTAGTCTTTATTCCGATGATGAATAAAAACCGTGATAATGAATTTACCAATTGGTTTGAAACGAATAAGGATGAAGCTTTAAAATCGGTTAATATCAACCAGTTCAGCAAAAATCTGGAAGCATATGATCAGGAGATTGAAAAATTCAACAGAGAGAATTCTTATAAAAATCTTGTAGACAGACTGTGTCTTCAATATGTCGCCACTACAAGACCTGTTGAACAATTATTCTTTTACCTGCAAAAACAAAATAAAACATCCAATAATCTTGAGCTTCTGGAATTCCTGCAATCGAAAAATACAGAGGATGCAGATGAATTTGATATGTATGAGGTTTCTCCTGACATATTGAAAAAGCATTCAAAAGATAAGAGCTCATCTTTTGTTACCAAAGATATCCGCAATCTGAAAAATATTGATGAGAACAGCACTTCCATTAAAATTGCCACCCCATCAAAAAATTACCAGGTCCGGAATGAAAAGGTAAGAATTGGTCTTTTCGTCCATGAATTGTTATCAAAGATCAATACGGAAAAAGACATTGCCAAAGTATTGGAAAGCTATGTTCTCGAAGGACAGATTATCCTGGAAGAGAAAAATGAAATTCAGGAAACTTTACTGGAAATTGTAACGATGTATGCCGAATTTTTTGACGAGAAATGGGAGGTTATTAATGAAAAAGATATTATGATCTCGGAAAACGGGGAAAGCAGGATTTACAGACCGGATCGTATTTTAAAAAACAATGAAGGATACATAATTGTAGACTTCAAAACCGGTGAAGTTTCAGAGAAAAACGACAGGCAGATAGAAACGTATAAAAAGGTGTTAGAAAGCCTGGGAAGAAATGTGCTGAAGACGCAGCTTATTTATTTATAAAAGTTTCGGGGGGGGCCTTGGGTGCGCCGCCCATTTTTTTTTTTTGTTATATTATTATGTTTCGCGCTGTGTGTTAAAAAACAATTACCCTGCACCTGATATAAAAAATATTA
>NZ_BAAFHL010000023.1:0-42834 GCF_042849955.1 Chryseobacterium barbadense | reverse complement strand
CTTCATGATGTTTTGATAGAAGTTCGGGATGCTTCCCTGAATATTCTGGAAACAAAAACATTAATGGATTTGGTCGACTGATTTAAATCCTTTTTTTGAATAATTAGTCCACTAATTTGGTAGGATAAATATTTTATATCATATTTGTACTGCTTCAAATTAATAAATTATGATATAGTATGGTAATCTCCAGAAAAATCCAGATAAGACTGAATGTTCTTTTCGTGACCATTGCTATTCTGTCGGTTATATTATTTTCCATGTATGAATTAGGGTACCTGGATGAGCTTCCGGCCATATTAGCCAAAGACAACTATATTTTTTATTGGATGCTCCTGGTTGGAGTTTTTGCTGAAATAGTGGCGGGCTCCATGGGGATGGGGTATGGTGTAATCTGTACTACAACACTTTTATTCCTGAATATTCCGCCTCACATTGTAAGCGCCAGTATACATTCGGCAGAAAGCTTTACTACGGCGGCGGGAAGCATCAGCCACCTTAAGCTTAAAAATGTAAGCATCAGCCTTGTTAAAAGATTGGCGGTTCCTGCGATTATCGGAGCCATTATCGGAGCTCTATGCCTTACTTACTTTGGAGAATATTATGCAAAGGTTACCAAAACGATCATTGCTTTTTATACATTATATCTTGGATTTCAGATTTTCAGGAATGCGTTTAAGAAAAAACAGAATAAAGCATTGAAAAGAAAAACCAACTTAACAAGGCTCGGACTTCTCGGAGGATTTATAGATTCCTTTGCCGGTGGAGGTTGGGGGCCATTGGTGACGGGAACTTTAATTAAAAACTCATTTACTCCGAGATTTGCGGTGGGAAGTTCTACCGTAGCAAAATTTATTTTAACCATTACGGCAGCGATAACATTCTTTTTTACTTTAGGAATTCAACATTGGAATATCATTTTGGGACTTCTGATCGGGGGAATTATCACAGCTCCTTTTTCAGCGATGCTTACCGCTAAGTTGCCGGTGAAGAATATGTTCCTGATCATTGGTGCTTTGGTGATGGTAATGAGCTGCATCACTATTTATAAATCAGTTTTTTAATTAATTTTTTTTGTTGATTGTGGAAAACTGATGCTCTTAAAAGAATATTTCCGCTCTGAAATATTTTACTTTTACGCCATAAAAAACAGAACATGAATTTACACATTGTTGCGCTTTTCAGATTTAATGAGAATTATCTGATGGAAGCGGTGGAGCTTTTCCAGAATCTGGTAAAAGAAACAAGAAAGGAAGAAGGGTGCCTTCAGTATGATCTTGTGGAAGATAAAGATAATAAGGGAACATTTTTCCTGATCGAGCTATGGGAGAGTGTAGAACATCACGGTAACCATCTTGGACAGGACCATCTTTTAAATTTCCGTAAGGAGGCATCGAGAATAATGGAAAGCTCAACAGAAGTTTACAAAGGATTTAAAATATATTAAGCTGAATTTTTTCAGTCAGACTTAAGGCAAAAGGCAGTTTCAACATTCTGAAACTGCCTTTTTATTAGAAAAAATAGAAAGTATTAATGGTTGGCTGTAATCGCAATTTATTTTTTGATGAATTTTGTTTTCAGTATTGTACCATCCTGCGCTTCAACCAGAATATAATATACACCGGTGTGAAGCTGGCTGATATCAAATCTTTGGTTATTAAGCCTACCTTCCGCAACCTTTTGGCCGTTAGAAGCATAGATGCTGATATTCTTAACCTCTTTTTTTGTAACAAAATGTAGAGCTGTATTTTCGGCATTCAATGCAAACCGAATATCAGGACCTGAAGATTTTACCAGATCGGAAACTCCCAGAGTGGAAGTGGAAGCATATACAACATCATCCAGCTGGATAGCCGTATGCTGTGCACTTCCCGTGATTTTGAAAGCGATATATTGCTTGGTGGATGCGGGTACTGTAAATGAATATGTAGTATCTGTAGAGGTTAAGGTAATGGCATTTCCTATGGGAGTAAATGACGGCATTTCTGTGGAATTTATCCCGTCTACCAGCCCTACTTCTACTGTCCCCGTTGCCCCACCGGCAGAGCCTCCCGTAATAGCGGCCTTAAAAGTTATGGTTTTGCTGCCATCCGGTGCCACAATCTGTGGAGTGATGAGATACCCGGCCGTATTGCTGGTAAAGAAGCTGTAATACTGAATGTGTTTGTCTGTGGTTCCGTCTGCATATACCCAGGGGCCGGACCCGCTTTGAACTCTGGACCAATTGTTCTGTGGCCAGGCAGCGTTCGTACCAATCGTAAAATTATCAAAATTCTCATTGATTGTTGCCAACTGTGCCTGGGTCACGGTAGCGGAAAGCAGTAAAGTTCCTAAGAGTAATTTTAATTTCATAACGTTATTTTTATTTAGAATTATTCTACAAAACTATATATTTATTTTTAATTATTCTAAATAAAATTTTATATTTGTCAAAAATTTTTTGCTACTATGAAGAAGAAAGTGCTTTCAGTTCTATCATTATCCACTGTTCTATGGATACATGCACAGGAAAAAGATACTCTCAGTCAGAAGAAAATAGAAGAGGTTGTCATCACGGGGCAATACATGCAACAATCCATTAATAAATCCATTTATAAAGTTGAGGTCATTGATGCGCAACAGATCAAAAATATGGCAGTAACTACTGCGGCAGAAGTTCTCAACCAAAATCTTAATATTCTTATTGAACCCAGCAGAGGTTCCGGGGACTCAAATGCCAATATAATGGGACTTACAGGAGAATATACCAAAATTCTTATCGACAATATCCCTGTAGTAAGCGATCAGGGAATGGGGAATCTGGTTGATCTTACCAAATTAAACGTCAATAATATTGAGCGTATTGAAATTGTGAAAGGCTCAATGGGAGTAGAATATGGAAATAATGCTGTAGCGGGAGTTATCAATATCATCACCAAAAAAAATTATAGCAAAAAATTCACGGGAATAGCTTCACTACAGGAAGAAACTGTAGGTAAGGACTATGACTGGTTTAAAAAAGGAAATGGCCGCCACATCCAGTTTTTAAACCTTGGGTATAAGATCAACGATTGGTGGACGGTTGCAGCGGATATCAATCATAACGATTTTCAGGGTTTTAAAGGAAAATATAACGGATACAAATATTTCAGTGAAAATAATGACGGGTTAAGAGGCTATGAGTGGCAGCCGAAAGATCAGCTAACAACCAATGCATCGATCAGGTACAATAAAAAGAATACCACTTTTTATTATAAAGTCAACTTTCTTACGGAAAAGATCAATGTATATAACCCGGTGGTAGAAGAACTGTATCTGGGAGGAGGCAACAGAACTTATATTGCCAATGATGCTGATTATAAAACGAAAAGATGGATCCATCAGTTCAATATTCAGACAAAACTCGGTTCAAGAATCAATTATAACGGAGATTTTTCTTACCAGACTCAGGAAAGAAAAAAACAGGAATACCAATATGATGTTCCGAACAGACAGGAGCTTTCAAGAGGAGAAGATTTCACGTATTACAAATCGGAAGTGATGTATTCCAGAGGAATGTTCAGCAATTTCCTGGACAGTGATCGGGTGAATTTTCAGTTAGGGTATGAATTTGACAGGACCAAAGGTTTTGCGAGTGGTGACATCGGAAATTTCGGAAGTACCGGAAATGATGATGTCAACAGGATTATTTTCAACTATGCTAATTTCTTATCTGCAGAATGGAATGTCAATAACTGGTTGTCAATACGTCCGGGACTAAGGCTGGCTTTAAGCAATAAGTTTGATTCCCAGTACAATTATTCAGCAACTGCAAGATTTAAAACAACCCAAAATTCAGACATCCGTTTGGTGTTGGGTTCCGCGAACCGTTTTCCAACTTATGATGAATTGTACACGTATATGGTGGATAACAACCACGACATTAGGGGTAATGAAAATCTAAAGCCTGAAACAGGGTATTCAGCGGGAATTTTCTGGGATTATAATACAGCAACAGTCAATAACTGGAAATTCAATTTCAGTGCTTCGGGAATGTACCTTGATGTGAAAGACAGGATTGAAAGCGTAATCATCAGCAACAGTCCGTTAAAATATACCTACCTCAATGTGGATAATTACAAATCCTTGTTATTCGGAGGCTCGATAACAGCTAAAAAAGGGGATTTATCCCTTAACGCCGGAGTTTCCGTTCTGGGAATCTCTCAGACCTTAAATACCGGGAATCTTGTTTCACCGGATGACTACAACTTTTATGCAGAAGCCAATTTAGCAGCCAATTATACATTGCCTTATACCAAAACGCTTTTTGCCCTTTATTACAAATACACCGGAACTAAAAAAATGTTTACCCACCAGATGAATACACAGGATCCTTTAGATCCGGGACAGTATGTGTTAGGTGAAATTGATGATTTCAGCATGCTGAATTTTACGGTAAGCCAGCCATTCTTCAACAATCACCTGGAGCTCAGCGCAGGAATTAAAAATATTTTTGATGTAAGTACCATCAGGAATACGGTACAAGGTGGAGATGGGCACAACGCGGCGGCCAATCAACAGAATCTATTTTACGGCAGAAGCTACTTTGCCAGATTAAATTATAACTTTTAAAACTTTAAACATGAAGAACATACTATTTTGCTTTTTGATAGGAGCTTCTTTGATATCTCAATCTTGCATCAACGATAATGAAGACCCTGTTTTTATAGCACCTACGGATGGTGAAGTTGTAAATCCTAGTGTGGGTGGTGCCACTCAGCCCAACCAGGTCTGGATCGATTTGGGAACCAATACGGAAGTATTTACCAAAAGAACGGATTGGGATTTGGCTTTTTATTCAGGAAGTGCTTTTAAAGTGATGCTCAACTCGTCCATTATGATGGCAGCAGGAAAAATTCCTGATGCAACCAATATAGATCTGATTACGGAAGCCAGTGTGGCTCCATTAAAAGATCAGGTTCAGGTAGCTAATTTTAATCCGGCCAATGTAGCATATATTGATGATGTGAGCGGGAATTTTCCCTCCGGATATACAGCTGTCGAAGAAATAAAGATCAACGATGCAGAAAATGCAGTGTATCTTGTTAATATGGGTAAAGAGATTTACACAGGAACCGTGGCTACAGGTTCTGTGGCTACCGGAGGTGACAGCAGAGGCTGGATGAAAGTTCAGGTAGTGAGATCAGGAGATGGATATAAGGTGAAATACGCTGAACTCAATGAGACTACTCACAAAGAATTAACCATTGCTAAAAATACAGCCTATAACTACAATTTTGTAAGCCTGAAAAACAATAAAGAAGTAGCTGTTCAGCCGGAAAAAAAGAAATGGGATATCTGTTTTACGGTTTTTACCAATACCATTACAGGAGCCGGAAGTTATATTTATGCAGACTTTGTAACCACTAATATTGTGGGTGGTGCGGGAGCTTATGAAGTAAAAGTAACGGCACCTGCATCCGGAGTAGAAGCCTACAACAATTTCAAAGCTTCGGATATTGACCCGTCCAAATTCATCTATAATGATCAGAGGGTTATCGGTTCCAACTGGAGAAATCCGGTAGGTGTGAACGGGCTGGAAGTGTATGGCGATCGTTTCTACATTATCAAAGATGCAGAAGGGTATTACTTCAAATTAAGATTTACAAGAATCACCGATACCGCAGGAGAACGGGGAAGACCACAATTCGAATATCAACCTTTATAAAAAATCTAATCAGTATAACATGAAAAAATTTGTTTTAATAGCATCTGTTTTTTTAGCAGTATACTCATGCAAAAAAGCAGAAGAAACCAAAAAAGAAAACACTACAGAAGTCGCATCAGAAGCTCCGAAAAGCAATCATAAGATCGTAACTCTGAGTGGCGGAATTACCGAGATTGTAAGCGCATTAGGCCATGAAAAAGAAATCGTGGGAACCGATGTTACCAGTACGTATCCTGAAACATTAAAAGCTACAGCCAAAGATTTAGGTCACGTAAGATCAATGACTATTGAACCTATTATGGCAGTAAAGCCCACCTTGATCTTAGCTTCTGAAAAAGATATCAACCCGGAATTATTGGGTAAAATTAAATCTTCAGGGATTAAATCTGAGGTTTTCCAACAGGAATATTCTGTAGAAGGGACTAAAAAATTAATAGCAGACGTGGCCAAAGCTGTAGGAAATACAGATTATCAGAAATTAATTGATAAGATTGATGCTGATCTGAAGCAAATCCAGCCGATTGCTAAAAAACCTAAAGTACTATTCATCTACGCAAGAGGAAATATGCTGATGGTAGGGGGGAAAAACACACCTATGGAAAAGCTGATCACCATTGCAGGCGGTGAAAACGCGGTGAATGATTTTGAAGATTTCAAACCATTGACTCCGGAAGCAGTAGTAAAAGCCAATCCGGATGTATTGTTCTTCTTTACAAGTGGATTACAGGGAGCCGGAGGAAGTGAAGGGGCTCTTAAAATGCCTGGTGTTTCACAAACGAATGCCGGTAAAAACAAGAGAATCATAGCGATGGACGGAGGTCTGGTTTCGGGTTTCGGTCCAAGATTAGGAGAAGCTGCAGTAGGATTAAATAAGCTATTAATTGAAAACACAAAGTAAACTATACTTGTATTTTATTATAAGTGCCATACTGCTGATTCTTATCGCAGTATGGTCACTTAACACCGGAGTTTATGATTTTGGCGGAAGATCTCCGTTCACTATTTTGTGGCAATATTTACGAGGAAACCCTGATTTGGCTTTGAGTGATCAATACGTGATCTGGGATGTTCGTGCAGCGAGAATTGTAATGGCTGTTCTGATCGGAAGTATGTTAGCTGTTTCAGGAACCGGGTTACAGGGGCTTTTTAAAAATCCTTTAGCAACGGGGGATCTGATCGGTTTAACTTCCGGGGCCACATTATTAGCTGCGATTGCTATTGTTTTGGGCGGACATTTTACAGAATATCTTCCTGAAGCGGTACAGTTTTCATTGGTAAGTCTGTCTGCTTTTACCGGGGCTTTTTTATCCATGTTGCTGGTGTACAGAATTTCTACCAGCGGAGGAAAAACGAATGTTGTAATGATGCTTTTAACAGGGGTTGCCATTACAGCGATAGGGTTTTCCATCACCGGCTTTCTGATCTATATTTCAAAAGACGAGCAGTTGAGAGACCTTACTTTTTGGAACTTGGGGAGTTTAGCGGCGGCAACCTGGACGAAGAATATGGTATTAGCCGTAATCTTGATCATTTCCTACATCATTCTGCTCCCTAAAGGAAAGGCTTTGAATGCCATGATGCTGGGTGAAAAAGATGCACAGCATTTGGGAATCAATGTGGAAAAATTAAAGAAGCAGATCATCATTATTACCGCATTAATGGTAGGAAGCAGCGTGGCATTTTCGGGGACGATAGGCTTTGTAGGCCTTATTGTACCGTATATTTTAAGGCTTTTATTCAAATCCAATTATACGTTTATTCTGCCTTTGTCGGCGGTTTGTGGAAGTATTTTATTGTTGACGGCAGATACCTTCAGCCGAAGCATTGTAGAACCGTCGGAATTACCGATCGGGATTTTGACAGCATTGATGGGCGGACCGATTTTTATAGCCATATTGATTAAACACAAAAAATCATTATAATGATAAAGGCGCATCAGATCAATTATAAGCATAAAGAGTTCCATATTCTGGACGGAGTGGATGTTTCTTTGGAATATGGTGAATTTTTAGCCATTGTAGGACCCAACGGAGCGGGGAAATCAAGTTTGCTGAGTGTGTTGGCGAATGAAGTAAAATCCAGGCAGGAGATTCTGTTTAAAAATAAGCCTATTGCTCATTGGGAAGTTCTGGAGCTGTCCATGCATAAAGCTAAATTTTCCCAGCACAACAGCAATGATATTCCCCTTGAAGTAAAAGACGTTGTAATGATGGGAAGATATCCTTACTTTGACGGGCAGCCCGGGAAAGAAGACCATGAAGCCATGAACAACATGATGTATGAAACAGATGTTTTTCATCTCAAAGACAGGGAATACAATACCTTATCCGGTGGAGAAAAGCAGCGGGTGCATCTCTCCAGAGTGATGGCTCAATTGCAGAACGATATTGCCCATAAGCTTGTTTTTCTGGATGAACCGCTGAATAATTTAGATGTCAGGCATCAATATAAAGCATTAGAGATTATTAAAAAATTTACAAAGAAAGCCAATAGTGCCATAGTTGTTTTACACGACCTGAATTTAGCCGCCCAATTTGCAGACAAAATTTTGCTGATGAAATCAGGAAAAGTTTCATCCTACGGAACACCGGAAGAAGTTTTCACGGCTGAAAATATCAGTAATGCCTACAACTTTCCGTGTACTATTTGTCCGCATCCTATCAATAATAACCCAATGATCATATTCGGATAACCATGAAAAAAGACGAATTAAGAATACTTGCTGAAAACCTCGCCAATCCACAAGGAGAAAAAGGAATTGAAATTGGTGAAATGATGCATGAAACCAATATCGGGATGACTTCAGAAAGCATTAAAGCCCTTTTGATAGAAGATAACGAACACGTTCTGGAAATAGGGCACGGTAACGCCGGACATTTGAAAACTATTTTAAATAAAGCTCAAAATATTAGCTACACCGGAATTGATATTTCCGAAACCATGCACCTGGAAGCCAAAAGACGGAACAAAGAATGGGGAAATCAGACAAGTTTTGTTCTGTATGAGGGGAAAAAGCTTCCTTTCAAGGACGAAACCTTCGATAAGATATTTACCGTAAACACCGTGTATTTTTGGGAAGAACCCGTTGCATTCCTCAACGAGATCCACAGGGTCCTGAAAGATAACGGAACTTTTGTCCTGACGTTCGGGCAGAAAGATTTCATGGAGAAACTTCCTTTTACGGCTTTCAATTTTACCTTATACAATAACAGTGAAATGGAAGAGCTTATTTCAGAAAGCGAATTCAAGAGAATGAAGATTTCTGAAAAGGAAGAACAAGTGAAAAGCAAAACAACCAACGAAACCATACAAAGAATTTATACAGTTTTAACCATCAAAAAATAATAAGATGAGCACATTAGTGAACAATTTAAAAGAAAAATGGGAAGCTCTGAAAGCGGAAAATCCGCATTTGAGAATTAGAAATGCCGCTGCACAACTAGGAGTAAGCGAAGCTGAATTATTAATAACGAACATAGGCAAAGAAGTAACTATTCTGAGACCGGAATTTGCAAATATCTTATCTGAAGTTGAACAATTAGGAAAAGTAATGGCGCTTACCCGTAATGATGAATGCGTTCACGAAAGAAAAGGGACTTACCTGAACGGAGATTTCAGCAGTCCTCATGCTCAATTGTTCGTAGGCGAAGATATTGATCTGAGAATTTTTTTAAACTCATGGAAATTTGCTTTTGCAGTGGCAGAAGGAGATAAAAAGAGCCTTCAGTTTTTCGGGAAAGACGGTTTGGCGCTTCACAAGATCTATTTAACGAAAGACAGCAACACAGAAGTTTTTGATGCCCTTGTAGAAAAATATAAATCGGAAGATCAGGATCAGGCTTTTGAATTTGAAGCAGTCGTTCCAAAGCCGGTGGAAAAACCGGATGCTGAAATTGATGCGGAAGGTTTCCAAAAAGAGTGGAGGGCATTAAAAGATACCCATAATTTCTTCATGATGACCAAAAAATATGGTGTGAGCAGAACCCAGGCCTTAAGACTGGCTCCGGAAGGATTTGCAGTGAAAATCGATAATTCCAAAGTGGTGAACGTTTTGGAAGATGCTTCGGAAAAAAATATCCCAATCATGGTATTCGTGGGAAACAGGGGAATTATCCAGATCCATACAGGAAATGTGAAGAAAACGCTTTGGCATCAGCAATGGTTCAATGTAATGGATCCGGATTTCAACCTTCATTTGGATGTTACGAAGATTGCTGAAGCATGGATCGTGAAGAAACCTACAGAGGACGGAGAGGTAACGGCGATAGAAGTATTTAATAAAGAAGGAGACTTTATCGTTCAGTTCTTCGGAAAAAGAAAACCGGGAATTCCGGAGCTGCAGGAATGGAAAAATCTTGTTGCAGTATTAGAAAAATAATAGTTAGATGATTTGAATGGGGCCGTTTTGTTTTGTAATGCAAAGCGGTCTTTTTACATGTTATTTTCAAATTGAAAGATAAAATAAATTTAATGATTGCTTTCTTTTTAGAGTTTGAAAATAATAGTATTTTTATAACATGATAAGAATGAAAAATATTCTCTTAGCCCTGTTGCTTGCAGGCTATTCCTTCCTGAATGCACAGGAATTTAAAGCATACCAATTTTATGATCAGAAAGGAAAAGCTATATCCACTGATAAATTAATCGAAGAACTGGCGGAATATGACGTCGTTTTTTTCGGCGAAAACCATAATAATTCCATTAATCACTGGCTTCAGTTGAAAGTAACAGAAGCGCTGTATGCGAAGAAGAATGGTCAGATTATTCTCGGCGCTGAAATGTTTGAAAGAGATAATCAGTCACAGCTGAATCAATATTTATCAGGAACTTTTGATGCTAAAACCCTGAAAGATTCAGCCCGTTTATGGAATAATTATACCACGGATTACAAGCCCTTGGTGGATTTTGCAAAAGACAAAAAACTGAATTTCGTTGCGACCAATATTCCGAGAAGATATGCTTCCCAAACTGCTAAGCAAGGGATTGAATCTCTGCTTACATTAAGTGAAAAAGAAAAAGAATTTATTGCCCAATTACCTATTAAAGTTAGTCTGGATACTCCCGGCTATAAAGAAATGAAAGCGATGATGGGAGATCATGCTGAAGGGACGAAAGTGATGAATTTCATTTCGGCGCAGGCTACGAAAGACGCAACAATGGCTGAATCTATCCTGAAAAATATTCAGCAGGGGAAAACATTTATTCATTTTAACGGCAATTATCACAGCAAAGAATTCGGTGGAATTTATTGGCACATCAAACAAAAGAATCCCCATCTGAAAATGGCGGTAATCTCTGTCTTCGAAACAGAAAACCCGGATTTAAAGATTCCGGAAAAAGACTATATTCCTACTCATTTCAACCTGATCATCCCAAGTAATATGACGAAAACCTTCTGATTATTGCTTAATGTTAATAAAAAAGAATAAGCTCTCATTTCTGAGAGCTTATTCTATAATTGATATGAAGTTAAAATTATTCTTTAATGAACTTCTTCTGTACAGAAACTGGCCCATCTTCAATGTCTATGATATAAACACCGCTTGTTAGCTTACTTACATTGATCTGGTTATTCAGAAGAACTCCGTTCGCAACAAGTCGCCCTCCGGAACTGTATATCTTATACTGAGCCTTACTGCTGATATTTTTAACATATAATACTGAGCTTACCGGGTTAGGATAGATCATAATATCATCCTGGTTCAGAGAATTCGGAACAGGTAGCTTAGAAATCCTTACGGTGTAATCCTCTACTTCTCCATCAGGGAAACTTGTACAGTTCACCGGAATACCTCCTTTTTGCATTGCTACTCTCATTACTACATATTTGTAATCTGTCATACTTACAAATGCATTAGCCGGTACACTGAAAGTTCCTGTGACAGGAGTTGTTGTATTCGGACCTGTAGCAATGATTCTTTCATTAGGATCAAAAGTACCGCTTCTGTCAAAGTCGATCCATACCGCAACACCTGCTTCGTTGGTAGTGGTCTTCTCTATCGTGATCTGGTTTCCTGTAGATCCCTGGATCAGTTCAATGAAGGTAGCAGGGTTACCTGAATAATCAGTGTAATTGGAAGCTCCCGAAGCATTCTCCATAACAGGCTTACCATTAGGACTTACCTTAACATTTGAAATATAATCTGTCGCTGAATTCTGTGAAGACATCTGACAATAGATCACCGTAGGGGTTGTGAAGAAATACAGTTTTGTGAATTCGGCAACAGTACCATTACAAACATTCGCTACCTGCATTTCATACTTCGTTAATTCAAGAAGGTTAGTCAGTGTATAGGTGTTCGTTGGAACAGCTATTGTAGTCCAGCTCGGAATACCCACTTTTCTATATCTTAAGACATAGGTTGCCCCCGGGAAAGGATCCCAAACCACAACAGCGGATGTTGGAGTAAGAGTCGTAATCGTTAATCCAGGAGGCGGCAATTCACATGTTCTTTCCGTTGTAAATACTTTAGGATTCGACCATGGATTGATCGTCGTCTCACCGTTACAAATATTGGCGATCTGAACTTCATACGTAGTGTACGGAGATAACCCCGGAAGAGTATAGGTATTGGCTGGTGGTGCCGGTAAGTTGACCTGAATCCATGTTGTTGTTCCCACTACCCTGTATCTCATCACATAGGTGGAGCTCGCTGCAAGCGGAGTCCAGGTGATCTGAGCTGAGTTCGTGGTGATGTTACTGATCGAAACACTTGGTGGTGTAGGATCACATCTGGTGGTAAAGGTCTTGATGGCAGTCGGAGTTCCAGGGGTATTTCCACATACCGCGGAAACCTGTACCTCATAAGTTGTTGCAGGCGTTAAACCTGTTAATGTCAACGGAACATTTCCTAAAAGGGTAGATGCATATACATCCGTCCATGCAGTAGTACCCTGTACTCTGTATTGTACCAGATACGTGATATTATTCGCAGCACCTGTAATATTAACAATTGCTGAGTTATGCGTAATGGTATTGAATGTAGGTGCATTAGGAGTCGTGTTGGCACACGGTCTTAATTTCACCGCATAATCCTCTACCTCTCCATTTAAAGCATTCTGACACATTACCGGAGAGCTTGTACGTTTCAGCACTACTCTCATTGTGGTTGTAAGCGGTCCGTTGTAAGCCGTTGTCGGTACATTAAACAATGCAGTTACAGGAGATGTGGTGCTTGCTGCGGAGTTTAAGATCTGCTCAGTAGTTTCAAATACCCCGTTCCTGTTAAAGTCGATCCATGCAGATACCGCATCATTATAAGTAGAGCCTGTCCAGCCTTTGGCAACTGAAATCTTATTGCCGTTAGATCCGATATCTAATGTGATAAGGGTGGCAGGAGTGGTATAGCTGATATAATTAGTCTGTACAGAGGTATTACTCATTGGCGGAATACCCGGATTTACAGGAGTAATGGTCACATTGGAGATATGGTCATTGGTTCCTGTACCTGTCATTGGACAATAGGTAATAGGGGTGGTGGTAAATGGTGTAGAAGTAGACCAAGGTCCCTGAGTTCCACCACATACGGTAGCCACCTGTACTTCATAAGCCGTTTGCTCTGTAAGACCTGTAATGTTATAACTGTTCGTTGTTACAAGAGGTGAAGTAACCCATGCACCAACCGGTGAAGTGGTTCTCCATCTTACGTAATAAGTAGCACCGGTAGCTCCCATCCATGTAACGGTAGCGGTAGTAGCTGCTATATTAATTACGGAAATCCCTGTTGGTGCTGCAGTAGTACATGCAGGAATATCTACAAATTTAACCTGATAGTCTTCTACTTCCCCGTTGCTGGTAAGAGGTGAACAAGCATCAGTAGGTGTAAAGTAATATACAATAACACGCATTTTCAGCTTGTTAGCTCCTATATAAGCATTAGCAGGAACAGCAAAAGTAGCGGTTACCGGAGTCGTATTGGAATACCCTAAATTCATGATTCTTTCTCCTCCGGGTGTTGTTGACGGGTTGTTGTTAAACAATCCGTCCCCATTGAAGTCGATCCAAGCATACGTAGTATAAGTACTGGAAAGGATAGTTCTTCCTACAGAAAGCACATTTCCTGTTGTATTACGTCCTAAAGTGATAAGCTTAGCAGGATCATTGGAATAATCCGTATAAGTACTAGGGCCTGAGTTATTACTCATGATAGGGGTGTTGATACCCGTCATGGTAATATTATTGATATAACCATCCGTTACCGTTGCAGTACCTGTATTACAATAGCTAATAGCAGGAGTGGTAAAGTTGGTGGATGCTGAGAATGGCCCCTGGGTTCCTCCACAAATGGTAGAAACCTGTACTTCATACTGAGTCTGACCAGTTAAACCGGAGATCACATATGGATTAGTAGCAGGGTTTATGGTAATCCATGTAGGAGAACCAATCTGTCTGTATCTTAATACATAAGTAGCACCAGTTGTTCCAATCCAAGAAGCTGTTGCAGTTGAAGCAGTAATATTAGCTACGTTAATGTTACTAGGAGCCGCTGTTGTACAAGGCTGCATATCAACAAACTCTACAGCATAATCTTCAATTTCTCCACCACCGGATCCTGTAAGGTTAGAACATGGGTTACTGATGGTAAGATATGACATGATCACACGCATTTTTACAATGCTTGTAGCCGTAGTGGCAGGTACATTAAATGTAGCAGTTACAGGAGTAGTATTAGAGTATCCTAAGTTCATTACTCTTTCTGCAGCTGTATTTTCAAAAACACCATTTCCGTTAAAGTCGATCCAAATCGAAGTAGCATATGTACTTGAAGGAATAAACCTTGAAACAGAAACTGTATTATTGGCAGTATTTCTTACCAAAGTAATTAATGTCGCAGGGTTAGTTGCATAATCTGTATACAAGCTAGCTCCTGAGTTATTGGACATTGCGTAAGAGTTCGTTGGTGATACTGTTACGTTAGTGATATGTCCGTTCGAGTTGTTAGAAGTAACCGGACAATAAGGTTGCAAGGCCGTAATGAATATCACAGAAGGGGAGAAATTCCCTTGAGTTCCTGAACATACATTCGCTACCTGAACTTCATATTTCGTTCCTTGAGTTAACGGACTTAAAACAACAGTGTTGGTAGTAGATGTGGTTTGTAACCAGGTTGTACTTCCTACCGGACGATATCGGATTACATAAGTAGCCCCTACAGAAGAGTTCCACGTTACAGTAGCCTGAGTCTGTGTAATTGCAGAAACAGTAACCCCTGCAGGCGGAGCACTCGTACAAACTGCTAAGCTTGCCATAACAGCATTTCCGATAGCATAAAATACGTTTCCAACAGCACTTACTCTTATCTTAACATTAGTCCCTACAGGCAATGATCCGAAGTTCAGATCTTCATTTCCGTCATTCGCTGTTGAAGCTGTAAGAACCGTCCATGTATTTCCATTGTCTGCAGAAAAATCGATTTTTACATTAGCAACACTATACGGAGCTGAAGATGTATTAGCAACATTCCATGTAACGTTTGTAGGACCATTATTATATGCTGTAGTAGTCGTCACAGTGAAAGGACCATCGTTTCCTACAATAATTGTTTGCTCAGCATATTGGGTTTGCTGTTGATTAGCAGCAGGATTATTATCCCTTACTGTTACAGCAAATTTTGAAGTTCTGGCTACAGTAGATACAGATTCCCAGGTATTGTTGGCATTATTCAATACACCCGCCAATACTGAAGAGAATTTAGGGAAATATCTTGTAGGGCTTGTAGTTGGGTTAAACGATCTGAATGAAGCCCCGGATGTTGTAGTCCCCAAATTATTTTTATTGATCGTCACTGAGGCATTATCTACCTCCTCCCAGGTATAAGTCATGGGATCATTCTCCGGATCTGTTGCAGAAGCCGTAAGGACAAACGCCGTTCCTTTAGGAATATTATACGTAGGTAAAGCAGCAATTACCGGTGGGTTATTGGTAATTGCAGTTTCAACATCACAGGTTTTGTTAATCAGGTTAGTCTGAATCTGTCTGATACTTACATTATGGAAGTATGGATCAGAGTGTGGCTGTACATCTGTATTAGGGCCTGTAATACCTGCATATCCCATAATTGTTGAGCCCGAACCCGGCTCAACATTTACTCCTGCTCCCTCCAAACCATGAGAGAAGGTGTGGTTCCCTCCCAACTGGTGCCCCATCTCATGAGCTACATAGTCTATATCAAAATTATCTCCTTGTGGAATTCCATCCGCAGGAGATGTGTATCCGGAACCTTTTTGCTGAGAGGTCGGGCCTGTTGGGTTTATACATACACAACCGATACACCCCGCATTGCCTCCTCCTCCTGAAGCACCAAATAAATGTCCTATATCGTAATTAGCATTTCCCACATTAGCTGTAAGAGTCTGCTGAAGCTCCAGATTCCAGTTATTCATTTGAGCAGCCGGAGAATAAGGGTCAGTAGCTGCATTAGTATAAATTAACGCCGGATAATTTTGTAGATTTAAGTGTAATGCAAAATCTTTTTCAAAAACACCGTTTACTCGTGTAAGAGTAGCATTAATAGCTGTTAATGCGCCTGCCACCCCGCCGAAGTATTGAGTATACTCTCCGGTAACAGACATTGCCAGCCTCATCGTTCTGTATTTCTTATCAGAATTTTTCGCAAAATTAGTTGTTTGGTTGGCAAAAGATTTACCATTCTGGTAAAGCTTTTCCAGCTCTTTCTGGTAAGTCGGGTCTTCTTTCGTTGAACATAAAAAGCCCTCATTACCTTTGTCAGTTTTTGGGTGCACACCATACACTGTTTTAGCTTGATCTACAGGCTCAATAAATTCATATTGCCCGTTTTTGATGATCATTGACTGGAAATCATCCGGAGCCAAACTAAATCTTAAATATTTGCCAGGATCATCAATTCCAACTCCCACATAAGAGCCTAATTGATATTGATCTGCCAATGCCTTCACTACAACCGGGAAGCTGTAAACGGCAAATCTTTCCATTTTTCCGTCTAAAGTCGGCAAGGAAATCGTAACGGGTTTTGCATTTTTCCCCATTTCCTGTGCTCCTGCCAATTGAGACCTTAACTCGGAAATATCCAGTGCAAAATAATTTTTAATATCTGATTTTGCACTGAGTTTTTCCCCACTGAACGCTGCAGGTCTCCATTGTGCACTGGTGACCACAAACAAACAGAGGAAAAAGAAAGAAGTAAAAATTTTCTTCATAACTTTCTCAATATTATATTAATCATGCAAAGCTAATCATTTTTCGTTATTAATTTATAGCAGCAAATATTTTTTTCATACAAACTTCACAACAATTCATTTTATGATTTATAAATAAAAAAACCTCAGACAAAGCCTGAGGTTTTTATAATCAAAAGTTATTATTATTTTTTGATGAATTTTGATTTGAACATCTCCTTACCTTTTTCTTCAATTGTAATGATATATCCGCCTTTTACCAGTGCAGAAACGTTGATTTTTCCACTGTTAACATTTCCGCTTCCTACCAATTGTCCTGTTGTACCATAGATTTTATAAGAAGCCTTGTCTGAAACTTTAGTAACATTCAGGATATCAGTTGCCGGATTAGGATAGATCTGGATACCATCATTATTTCCGATTGTATCTTCAGTTCCCAATACTTGCTGTATAAGCACCGGATAATCTTCAATTTCACCATACGCATAAGCTTCACAACCATTACCCGGCTGGGCGCCATATGCCAACATTACTCTCATGATCACGTTTTTGCCTCCTGCATAAGCATTAGCCGGAACTGAGAATGTTCCGGAAACCGGCGTAGTTACACTCGGAGAACTTGTGAAGATAATTTCCGTATCCGAGAAGTTTCCATCTCTGTTAAAGTCTATCCAGGCTGTAACTCCTTCTACGTATTGCTGTGCTGTCCAGGCTTTTGTAATGCTGATACTATTATTTGAGGATCCTTGTGAAAGGGTGATCAATTTAGATAAATCCGCAGTATAACTGGTATATGTTGATGCTCCACTAGGGTTTGAAATAGCCGCAGCTCCATTCGGAGTTACCGTAACGTTTGAAATAAATTCATCCGCTGCGCTTCCCGCACTATTGGTACATAACGCATAAGGCAACGTATTAAAGTTTGTAGAAGCTGAATAAGTACCTAATGTAGATCCACAAACGTTGGCCACTTGTACTTCATACTGAGTCCCTTCTTCCAAACCTACAATCTGATAAGAGTTTGTTTGTACCGCTACTGTTGTCCAAGTCGCTGCTCCTATTTTTCTATATCTTAGAGAATAAGTTGCTCCCTGAAGGGCTGTCCAGGTTACATTAACAGAAGTCATAGTAATTCCTGTAACCGTAATGCCTGTTGTTGCTGAAGAAGAACAAGCTCCCGAAGTTGCAGAAACTGTTGCACTTCCGATAGCATAGAATACATTTCCGATAGCACTTACTCTGATCTTAACATTAGTTCCCGCAGGAAGAGAAGAGAACGAATATGGCTCTGCCCCGTCATTAGGAGTAGACGGAGTAATCACAGTCCAGTTAAGTCCGTTATCTGTAGTATAATCTATCTTCACGTTGGGCGTATTGTATGAACCGCCGTTTGTTCCTACCACATCCCAGGTAATTGCTCCCGGCATGTTGTTATAAACTGTTGTTGAAGTTACCTTAAAGGGCCCTTCGTTACCAACGTCAATATGCTGTAACGCTGAATTGGTTTGCTGCTGGAAAACATTTGGATTATTATCTCTTACAGTAAGGACAAAATCAGCTGCTCTAGATTTAAGAGGAGTTGCTTCCCAATCCGCTGCTGAAGATAAATTCCCAGCCAGCACCGTTGCTAATTTCGGAAAATATCTAGTAGGTGAAGAGGTAGGAAGTATAGACCTGAATAGAGGTCCTGTAGTGTTATTCCCATTAATAGCAAGGACCGTTACCTGCGCATTGTTAAACTGCTCCCAAGTATAAGTCATTGGATTTCCTTCCGGATCAGTGGCATTTCCTGTTAAGACGAAAGCGGTTCCTTTAGGAATCATATAATCTGGCATTGCGCTGATTACCGGCGGGTTATTGGCAACCGCTGTTTCCACGTCACACGTTTTGTTTGTCAGATTATTTTGTATCTGAAGAATACTTACTACGTGGAAATAAGGATCGGAATTCGGCTGAACGTCTGCATTTGTAATACCGGCATACCCCATAATAGTAGATCCTGATCCCGGTTCCATATTTACTCCTGCTCCTTCCAAAGCGTGCGAGAAAGTATGGTTAGCTCCTAACTGGTGCCCCATTTCATGAGCTACATAATCAATATCAAAGGTATCACCTATTGGATTTGTACTCTGAGTAAAAGCAGATCCTTTTTGCAGTGAAGTATTAGTAGTAGGGTTTACACACACACAGCCAATACATCCGGCATTACCATTTCCTCCTGCGGCATTAAATACATGTCCGATATCATAATTATCATTTCCAACATTTGCTGTAAGCGTTTGCTGTAATTGTAAATTAAGATTACCCGTATAAGGATCTGTTGCAGCGTTAGTGTAAATTATACTATTAAAGTTTTGAATATTCAGATGTAAAGCAAGATCTTTTTCAAAAACTCCATTTACTCTGGTCATGGTATTATTCATGCCTATTAATGCTCCCGCCACTGTTCCGCCGAAATACGCGGTGTATTCACCGGTTGTAGACAACGCCAGTCTCATGGTTCTGTATTTCTTATCGGAAGCTTTTGAGAAGTCCGTAGGGTTATTGGCAAAAGATTTTGACTTATTAGAGTTAAATAATTTAGCAATTTGTTCTTTTGACAAAATATCTTCATCCATAGTACATACAAATCCTTGGGAACCTGTTTTTACTGTTTTTGGATGAACACTGTACACTGTTCTGGAATTATCGGTAGGATCAATAAACTGATACACTCCATTTTTAATGATCATGGATTGAAAATCAATTGGAGATGTTGAAAATCTTATATACTTTTCAGGATCATCAATTCCAACTCCCACATATGAGCCAAGCTGATACTTGTCTGCCAGTTCTTTTACAACAACCGGAAAACTGTATACTGCAAATCTTTCTACTTTCCCATCTAATGTAGGAATAGAAATTTCCACAGGTTTTGCATTGTTCCCCATTTCAGAGGCATTGGCCAACTGAGTTCTTAACATGGAAAGATCCAGTGTATAATAGCTCTTAACTTCGGTGCCTTCTCTGTCTTTTTCTCCCTTAAATGCAGTTTTGCTCCACTGCGCATTGGCAGTACCTAACAAAGAAAGAACAAAGAAAGAAGTAAAAATTTTCTTCATAACTTTTTTATTATATTTATTTTTCCAAAGATAATTATTTTGTATTAAATAACTAAAAATATAATGTATTGTTTATTAAAACCATTCAAATAAAACCAAAACCCTGTCAAAAATAAAATCCCCAAGCAAATACTTGGGGATTATTATTTATAATTAAATTGATGATTTCTTAGAATTTATAGGCTATATTCCATGCAAATCCCATATTGAATTTGGACGAACTTCTTCCAAACCCGGGAACAATCATAGGCTGAATGTCATCCTGCTTGGTAGTATATACCAAATATTTCGGCTGAAGATTCACATCAATATAAAAGTTGGATTCAAACAATTGAACTCTGCCTCCGATGGCTCCCTCAATCCAGTAAGAGGACTGTGAAGAGGCCGGAAAAGAAACAGAAGAATTGTTTCCACCGAACCCACGAACGGGCACTGACATATATTCCTGATTATAAAAAGAGCCTGCTAACTTACCTCCTGCATAGAACCCGTTAAATTCATTTTCGGCATCTTCAGCAAGCATGTAAAAAGCGCCCAGCTTTACAAAAGGGCCATTTACTTTTGCGTCATATCCGTTCTTTTGATATATGTTTTTTTCAAAACCGGCTTCCACAATACCATGAATATTCCCTTTAATTTTGGACGACACAAATCCCTGATAAAGTTTTCGATCCGAGAAAAAAGCAACTCCTGTATTAAGGGCATCAAAACCAATCATGAAATTGGGTTCATATTTCCATTTTGCTTTTTCCGCTTTTTTATTCTCCTGAGCAAAACTCAGGATACTGCAAATGCTAAAAAAGAAGGTAAAGATTAGTCTTGTCTTCATTCTCTATAAAATTTTGCCCCAATTCCAATCCCAGAACCGGATTTGATATTAGTAATTCCGAAGTTAATCCTTCATATGTTTTTTTAACCCCGCAACCAGGAGAAACATAAGATGATTTTGTGGTATAGTTAATTTTTACTTTCGATTCCGTTCCTTTATTTTTGGTTTTAAAATAAACTTCAGTATAGGGAGAATCATCAACACGCAAAGGAATCAAGGTAGATTCCACTTTGGTTTTCCAGCCTAAATCCACTTTCCCGGAGCCATAATCTACAAATATCTGTAAAGAATCCAAGGAGATTATCTTATTATCTGCATTTTTAAACATGACCATCATTCTGGGTGTTCCTTCACCGCTTTCGCAGATATCATCATCGCCACCGCATGAACAAAGCAGCCCAAGGAAACTCATGAATATAAAAAATTTATAATATTTCATCTGCATATTTTTATTTGTTTGCTTTGGTCAGATGGAACCAACGTTTCATAGTAAGATTGGGTACTCAAATTTAGCCAAATTTATTTTTTAAGCAATAATGCTATATTTTCCACATGATGGGTTTGCGGGAACATATCTACGGGTAAAATTTTCACCAACGTATAATGGTCTTTCATTAAAGCCAAATCTCTTGCCTGAGTAGCGGAGTTACAGCTTACATATACTATCTTTTCAGGGGATAATTTCAAGATTTGCTCTACGACTTTCTGGTGCATTCCGTCTCTTGGCGGATCGGTGATTAAGACGTCTGCTTTAGGATGATTGCTCAGGAACTCGTCATTGAAGATATCTTTCATATCTCCACAGTAGAAGGTACAGTTGTCCAGCCCATTTAATTCGGCATGTTCAATAGCTGCATCAATAGCTTCCTGCACAGATTCTATTCCGATTACCTGCTTAGCTTTTCTTGCTACATATTGTGCAATGGTTCCGGTACCTGTATATAAATCGTAAACTACTTCATCCCCTTTCAGATCTGCAAATTCTAATGTTTTTCTGTAAAGTTCCAGCGCTTGCTTATAATTGGTCTGAAAGAATGACTTTGGACCGATCTTAAATTTCAAGCCGTCCATTTCTTCCATCAAAAATCCTTCCCCTGAATAGATATTGATATCCAGATCATAAATGGAATCATTCGGTTTCGGATTGATGGCATACACCAAGGTTTTAATCTGAGGGAATTTTCCCAATAAGTATTCAAATAATCTTTCCCTGTTTTCTTTCTCTTCTCGATAAAGCTGGAATAATACCATCCATTCTCCTTTAGAGTTTTGTCTCATCATTAGCGTTCTCAGGAATCCTTCCTGATTTTTAACATCAAAGAAATCCAGCTCGTTATGATCTGCATATTCTTTCACTGCTAATCTTATGGCATTGGACGGATCTTCCTGAAGGAAACATTCTTTAAGGTCAAGAATTTTGCTCCACATTCCCGGAATATGGAATCCTAAGGCATTTTTATCGTTAAAATCATCTTCAGAATTTATTTCTGCAACCGTTAACCAACGGGCATTGGAGAAAGAAAACTCCATTTTATTTCTGTAGAAATATTCTTCTTCAGACCCTAAAATAGATAAAGTTTCAAAGTTTTCTAAACCTCCTATTCTTTTGATATTATTATATACTTCTTCCTGCTTGAAATCCAATTGTTTTTCATAGCTCATATTCTGCCATTTGCACCCCCCGCAGGCTCCGAAATGAATACATTTGGGAATTACTCTGAAGGGGGATTCTTCCAAAACTTCCACCGCTTCAGCTTCATAGTATTTAGATTTGGACTTTTTTACTCTTGCATTGACAACATCCCCCGGAATCGCACCTGAAACTAAAACCGTTTTTCCGTCTTCGGTTTTTCCAATGGCCACTCCTTTAGCTCCCGCAGTTATAAGCTTTATATTTTCAAGAATAATGTTTTTCTTCTTTTTCATTCAGCACTTTCTATTGTTTCTATAATTGATTGAAACTCTTTTTGGTTTCATTCCGCAAAAATACAAATAAAAAAACCTTATCCGAAGATAAGGTCTTATCTATAATAAAGTTTATTACTTGGTTGGAGCCGGCTGTGGATTAGCCGGTTGTTCAGGCGCAGGCTGCATCGCAGAAGGATCTACACCCATTCCCGGTTGTAGCTGTACTCTTGGATCCACTTTAGGAGCTGAAAGTCCTGTCTGCTTGTCCAATACGGTCACCAATTCAGGATCTCCCAGATTAAAGAATGGCTTGCTTGCAATTTTACCGTCTTTATCTACTACGATAAAGCAAGGCAATTTAAATCCGTATACCCCATATTTTTTGGCAATATCAGAATTGAGTCCTCCTTTTCCATATACATTTACTCCAGTAATTCCTTTTAATAAGGAGTTGCTTGTTTTTACAAACTGCTCTTTCGTATCGTCAACATTCACGAATACAAAGTTCATTTTAGATTTATAGAAGTTTACTACTTCTTTCAATACCGGAACCGTAGCTTCTCCAATGTAAGGATTCCATGATGCATAGAATGCAATCATATATGGTTTCCCTTTATTTTCAGAAAGGCTGTATGATTTATCATCCTGCTTTATCAACGAAGCTTCTGGAGCAGGCTCACCTACTTTGAATCCATTGATGGCAAACTGGATTTTCTTCAGATCATTTTTAATGGTAGCATCTTTGATATCTTCATCAATGATCTTCTTGATTTTCTCTACTGTTTTCTCAGGAGTGGTTGGGTGAATATCAGACTGAGCCATTACAAAAGCTAATAGATAATCTTTTGCTGTTTGAGAAAGATTTTTTTGATTCTTCTTTAAATATTCATTGAAAAGTTCAGAGGTTGTAATATCTGTTTTTCCTACACTGTTTGCTTGAGCATATTTTTGGAAATCAGGACTCATTTTTGCTAAAAGATATTCTCTGTATAAAGGATGTTCTTTAACCATAACATCTTTATTTTCTTCCAATTTGTTCACAAAATCTGTAAATGTTTTGGTAACTTTGAAAGAAGGATTTCCCATTTGCTTGTGGCTCATTTCATATTGATTCAATATCATAAGCAAAGTTGCGGCAAGATCATTTTTTTTCCAAGTTATAATTTCCTTATCCGGATTAAATTTCTTAACGTTCTCTTCAATATTTTTATTGATGTCAGATTGAACTTTTTCTATTCCTTTTAAAAATGTTTTTTCATCTTTCATAAGTAGTTCATTCATATTGACCGTCTGAGCATATGTTGAAAGATATTTTTGAGTTGCCGTAAAGAAATCATTGTTTTTCTTAGCATCACCCGTAATTATATATTCCGTTGGGAAAGTCATTCCATTTCCAGAAATTTCAAGTGTCTGCCCTCCTTTTAAATATACCAAATTTCTTTTCCCTCCATAAGAGATCATATACATCCCATTTTTAGGAGCCTCAAAATTTCCTGCAAAAGTTCCGTCTTTATTTACACTAATATTCATTAAAGGTAAAGTAGCAACACCTGAAGCTTCTATTAATTCAATTCTTTCTAAAGGAGATCCACCTGTGACCTTTCCTTTAACTTCAACTTTCTTTGAACAGGACATTGCAAATACAGCAATAATAAACAATAAAAGATATTTTTTCATTTTGAATTTATAATTAGGCAAAAATACACTTTTCACTAATATAAGATATTCTGTAAATATGTTAAAAAATCATAAATACAATAAAAAAGCCGTTTAGCATTATCGAAAAACGGCTTTTGATATTTTCTTTAGTATTGGGTACAGCGTCCAGCTAATCCGACAACTGTGGTTACACATACACCACAAAGCCCAAATGCCCCGCAGTCGGCATGAGAATGGCAAATACTTCCACAACTTCCTCCATTATTACCATCTTCTTCAATTGGATTTGTTCCACCTACTACTTTTTTTAGATCTTTTCGTAATAATTTTTTTAAATTTTTCATTATATTTTTGTTTAAATATTGAAAATAGATAATTTGAAATTTATATAATCGTTAAAAATTTAAATTAACGATATTTTAACATTAAAAATAAAAAATCGTCTCCGCAGTACGGAGACGATTTTTTTCTGTATATAAAGTCAATTCTATCCTTTATCAACAAAAGCTGCCATGTACTCTCTATTCATTCTGGCGATGTTTTCAAGGGAAATTCCTTTAGGACATTCCACTTCACAAGCACCGGTATTGGAACAGTTTCCGAATCCTTCTTCATCCATTGCCTTCACCATATTAAGAACTCTTCTCTTTGCCTCTACTCTACCTTGAGGAAGTAACGCAAATTGAGAAACTTTAGCTCCTACGAATAACATTGCAGATCCGTTTTTACATGTAGCCACACAAGCTCCACATCCGATACAAGCAGCAGCATCCATTGCTTTGTCTGCATCATCTTTAGGAACCGGAATTGCATTGGCATCCAAAGTATTTCCCGAGGTGTTCACCGAGATGAATCCACCAGCAGCCATTACTCTGTCGAATGCGCTTCTGTCTACCATTAAGTCTTTAATAACCGGGAAAGCAGCACTTCTCCATGGTTCAATAACGATGGTTTCACCGTCTTTGAACATTCTCATATGAAGCTGGCAAGTAGTGATTCCTGTATCCGGACCGTGTGCTCTACCATTGATGTAAAGCGAACACATTCCGCAGATTCCTTCACGACAATCGTGATCGAAAGCTACCGGCTCTTTTCCTTCGTTAATTAGGTTTTCATTCAGGATGTCCAACATTTCCAAGAATGAAGAATCTGTAGAAACATCTGATATTTTGTAGGTCTCAAACTGACCTTTAGATTTATTATTTTTTTGTCTCCAAATTTTCAGCGTAAGATGTAAGCCTTTTTTTGCACTCATAATTATATATTTATAGGTTGGAGATTATTTGTAACTTCTAGTTTTAACCTCGATGTTCTCATAGATCAGTTCTTCTTTATGCAATACTTCCGCATTGATATCGCTTCCCTGATATTCCCAAGCTCCGACGTATTTGTAGTTGACGTCGTCTCTTTCCGCTTCTCCATCCGGAGTTGAATGGTCTTCGCGGAAATGTCCTCCACAAGACTCATTTCTATGAAGTGCATCAATAGCCATTAATTGTCCAAGCTCAAGGAAATCCGCCACTCTGAACGCTTTTTCAAGCTCTGTATTCATCCCGTCATTGTCTCCCGGAACTTTTACGTTTTTCCAGAAATCATTTCTTACTTCTTCGATTTCTTTGATAGCTTCTCTTAAGCCTTCAGGAGTTCTTCCCATTCCTACTTTATTCCACATAATGTGTCCTAATTGCTTATGGAAATGATCTACTGAATGTGTACCGTTATTATTTAAGAAAAAGTCAACTTTTTCTTTGATGCCTTTTTCAGCTTCATCAAAAGCTGCTGAATTCGTTGGAATAGCTCCCGTTCTGATATCCGCAGAAAGGTAATCTGCAATCGTATACGGAAGCACGAAATAACCATCCGCAAGTCCCTGCATCAATGCAGAAGCTCCTAATCTGTTGGCTCCGTGATCAGAGAAATTAGCTTCTCCAATTACGAAACATCCAGGAATGGTAGACTGAAGATTGTAATCTACCCAAACACCACCCATGGTGTAATGAACGGCAGGATAAATCTTCATTGGAGTTTTGTAAGGATCATCGGCTGTAATTTTTTCGTACATAACGAATAAGTTACCATATTTCTCCTCAACCCATTTTTTTCCTAAATCGTAGATCTGCTGATCACTTGGGTTATGAATATGTTTTTCTATAGCGGCTTCTTTACCTTTTTTCATGATTTCTGTAGAGAAATCCAGATAAACCCCTTCCTGAGTATCATTATTTTCGATTCCGAAACCTGCATCACATCTTTCTTTAGCAGCTCTGGACGCAACGTCTCTAGGCACCAAGTTTCCGAAAGCAGGATATCTTCTTTCCAAATAATAGTCTCTATCTTCTTCTTTGATATTTTCAGGTCTTAATTTCCCTTCTCTGATCGCTACTGAATCTTCAATTTTCTTTGGAACCCAGATTCTTCCTGAGTTTCTTAATGACTCAGACATCAAAGTCAGTTTAGACTGCTGAGTTCCGTGAACCGGAATACAGGTCGGGTGAATCTGTACGTAGCAAGGATTGGCAAAATATGCTCCTTTTTTATGGATTTTCCAGGCTGCAGAAACGTTGGAACCCATAGCGTTCGTAGAAAGGAAATACACGTTTCCATAACCTCCGGATGCAATAACAACCGCGTGAGCAGAGTGTCTTTCAATCTCTCCTGTAACAAGATTTCTTGCAATGATTCCTCTTGCTTTTCCGTCAACAATTACAAGATCCATCATTTCGTGACGGTTGTACATTTTGATTCTTCCTTTACCGATCTGACGGCTCATTGCAGAATATGCTCCTAATAATAACTGTTGTCCTGTTTGTCCTTTCGCGTAGAAGGTTCTTTTTACCTGAACTCCACCAAATGAACGGTTATCTAATTGACCTCCGTATTCTCTTCCGAAAGGAACACCCTGAGCAACACACTGGTCGATAATATTGGCAGAAACTTCAGCTAATCTGTATACGTTAGCCTCTCTTGCTCTATAGTCACCTCCTTTGATTGTGTCATAGAATAATCTGTAGGTAGAGTCACCATCTCCCTGATAGTTCTTCGCTGCATTGATACCTCCCTGAGCTGCAATGGAGTGAGCTCTTCTTGGTGAATCCTGATAACAGAATGCTTTTACATTATATCCCTGCTCAGCCAAAGTAGCTGCTGCAGAACCTCCTGCCAAACCTGTACCCACAACAATAATATCAATCTTATCTCTGTTGTTTGGGGCAACAAGGTTCATATGGTCTTTATGATTTTTCCACTTGTCCTTAAGAGGACCTGCTGGAATTTTTGAATCTAATTTACTCATATTAGTATATTGATATTATTGAGTTATGTAATGATAAATTGCAATGATGATAAATCCTAGAGGAATCAGAATAGAATACCAGTTCCCCAACGTTTTAAGCATCGGAGTATATTTTGGATGTCTTGCTCCCACAGACTGGAAAGAAGACTGGAATCCGTGCGATAAATGCAGTCCCAATAAAACAAAAGAAACGATATAAAGAATCACTCTCCAGATATCGGCAAATTTAGCATGCAAATCTCCCCAGAAACGTGTTTCTTCAACCGGAAGACCATCGATATATTTATAGTTCATTTCATGAAGCCAGAAATCATATAAATGAAGGATCAGGAAAGCCAGAATAACGGCTCCTGAAATAATCATATTACGAGATGACCATGAAGAATTAGCAGCCCCATTGTTCATATCGTAACCGATAGGACGTGCTTTTTTGTTTTTAATTTCTAAAACAAATCCCATCACAAAATGGAAAATCACAGCGAACATCAGGATCGGCTGCATGATGAATTGAACAAGAGGATTGTACCCCATGAACTGCGAAGCATTGTTATAAGCTGTTTCACCGAACACCGACAAAAAGTTTACCGAAAGGTGCATCACCAGAAAGATCAGCAAAAACATCGCCGACAATGCCATAGCATATTTTCTACCTATCGTAGAACTTGTTAAACCTGCCATATAAGTTTAAATTTGATTTTCCACAAAATTAAGAAATGTTAACAATATCGAAAAGTGAGAAATCTCACAATTAGCCAGTTTGTAATCTTTCTAAATAAGACCGTAAAGTATTATAAATAAAAGGAAAAAGAAGATCTGTTAACAATTAATTTATGTCATAAATTTTACCCTGATACACCACTTTTTGTGCATGTTCAGGAAAAATTCTTATTTCAAAGGTATGTATTCTTCTGGAGGCTATATAAGGTTTAATAATATATTGAACAATCTTATCTTTCTTTGAATGCTCATTAATCCAAAAGCAAACTGCTCCTCCATTATTTATCAATAACACTTTATTTTCATAAAAATAACTTACCGACACTTCTGTTCTCCTATATTCAATAATGTTGAAGGCGGATCTCACAATGAAAAACAAAAAAACTGCCATCATCAACCTCATCGAGTTGTTAAAATTCAACCGGAGAATCGCAAACCTCAGCCAGTATATTATATTAAATGCTATCAAAACTTCCATCCCATTCATTGGAATGCTTTCAAAAAAAAGCATTTCAAAATCTGCCAGCCAATGAATAATGCCCAGCAATTTCTGAATAATTGCATCATATATGATATTGAAAACTGAAATATTTACTCCCAACGCAATAATAGCCGTCATAATGAATGAAAATACAATAATAATTTCCGAAAAAGGCACGATAAAGAAATTGGCTATAACGGAGATGAATGAAAACTGATGGAAATACAATAAAGCCAGTGGAAGTGTCGCCAACTGAGCAGAAATAGAGATAGAAACCGCATTAAACAACAGTCTCTTAAAGTAATGATCCTGTTTTGGAAAGTATTTTAAAATAGGCTGATTTAACCAGAAAATTCCTAGAACTGCTATAAAACTTAACTGAAATCCGATGTCAAAGATCTGATGGGTATCTGAAATTAAAATAATAAACGCTGAGAGCGACAATGCATGAAGCAAATCGGGTTTTCTTTGAAGCAAAGTATATATGAAATAGACTGTTAGCATAATGCAGGAACGTAAAACAGAATTGCCGAATCCTATAAATCCTGCAAAGACCCATATAAAAAACAGGCTCAGAACAATCGCCGATTTCCTGAATGACAATGGAAGAATTTGAATAAACAGAAAGTAAAAAATTCCAAAAATAACCACAATATGAGTCCCTGAAATGGTTAAAAAATGCATTAATCCTGATCTATTGAAATCTTGTATTGTATCCTCATCAATTTCCGTTCTATCTGCCAGAATGAGCCCTTTTAAAAAAGCTTTGCTTTTAGCAGATATTTTAGTTCTGTCAATATTTTGCAGGACCTCAAGCCTTTTTTGAGAAATCTTCTCCCCGAAGGTCAGGTCATTTCTTCTGACAGAAAAAATTTCATCCGACAGATATACCTGATAATACACTCCTTTTCTTCTTAAATATTTTGCGTAATCAAACTGAAAATCATAGGACGGGGATTTTAGCTGGCTTACATACGCTTCTGCTTTATAGTAGTGTTCAAAATTAAGCTCGTCAGCATTTCGTGGAAGATACAGAACGGAATTGTAATATCCACTTTCCATGTTTATAACAGCTTCATACTTTTTATATTTCCTGGTAGAATTTAATTTTTTTGAAATTTTGAAAATGACCTCCTGATTTGATGATACGCTATTTTTAACCGGTATATCAGCATTAAAGCCATGAAGAACAATTCCCAGCCCGAAAAAAAGAAGTCCTGATAAGTAAGGTTTGATTTTATATAAAAAGTAAGAATGAAAGAGAATGCTCAGCGAAATTAAAACACAACTTCCGGCAATCGGATATACTGAAGTCCGGCTTAAAGCTGCCTTATCCTGAAAATAAATTCCCAGGATAAAACAAATCACAAGAATGAGTAGAGGCTGTTTCTTCAATGATAATGATTTGAAGATCAAAATAATCAATTTCTTGATGAACAAATAATCCTGCAATTGCAGGATCATAACATTTGTTTTACAAAAACACAAAAAACAGAGCGTGAATTTATACTATCAAAATTATATTCGAATTAAACTTATTCAAAGCTCCTGAAAATTCTCGATTGACTTTAATAATTATCCCTTTTCAGAAACTTATCGATCAGTTTTTTTGTTTTTTTTATATAGAACCAGGAATCCTTTCCATAATCTTCGTAGATGAAATCGCCTGCTTTTTTAGGAATTGCCGGTTCAATCTGGGTTCCTTCGTGCCACTCATTAAAAGAAGTGATTCCTATAAAATCAGGATCAACATTAATGGCGGCATCAAACATTTTTTCGTAATACTTTCCATTATCCCTGCTTTTGAAATTAGCCTCGTTCCATGGTCTTATTCTTGTATCGGAATATCCCGGACCGACGCAGGGAATAAATATAAGATGGTGTTCTTTTGCATATTGGGAAAGATATTTCCAGTTGGAAATAGTGCTTCCGAAAACAAAGCCATCGCTGGCAAAATAGGTATAGAACCCGTCGAAGCCTGAAGCTTCAAAAAACTTTGAATCATCTTTTTCCACCCACAATCCTATATACAGACCATCTAATTCTGTGTTTCTTACTGTATTTTCCCCTTTTTCAGAAAACAGCTTGGTCCATTCCTTCGGAGAAATTTTGTAACTGTCATATACATAAAACAAAGGCTTTCCATCTTTCTTATAAAAAGCATGATGAGAAGAATAAGTTTTCATAAGATAAGAAATCTGATCTCTGAATTCAGCTATTGTTTTATAAAACGGCTCTATATGAAAAGCAACTTTTAAGTTGAACCGATCTGCAATATCCAGATATTTCATAGTACTTTTATCCGTATAGGAATCTTTGCCTAACCAGCTGATCACTACAACGCCAACGCCGGATTCCTTCATCATCTTCATATGCTTTTCGATGATCTTCGGATCGTTGGAGCTATAATTTCCCAAAGCCGGATAAAAATTGGCGCCAATATCACCACCTCCTTTATAATTTCCCAGATTGTTCCATTTCGGATCGCTCCAATGGGGCAGAATACCATGATTCCAATGATAATACCTTCCATCTGTTTCCGGATTTCCATACCATCCGTAATAGAATATCTGGACTTTTTCGCGGTCAATATTTTTTTGTGCGAAACTTTCTGAGAAAAAAAATGTTAGTGTAATCACTAACAAAGCTTTTTTAAAATAATTCATTTAATTATTAATTTGAATTAAAGATGAAGATCAGACTTTCAGAATAACCTCAGCAGCTTTTTCACTGGCTCCTTTTCCCCCTAGTTTTTCTCTCAAAAGCTCATAGTCTTTTAGAATTTTTTCTCTTTGACTTCCGTCTAAGATTTTGTGCAATTCTTCAACCAGATTCTTTGTATTTAAATCATCCTGAATTAATTCCTTCACAACCTCTCTGTCCATAATAAGGTTAACCAGAGAAATATACTTAATATTTTTCACTAATCTTTTCGCAATGGCATAAGAAATTTTACTTCCGCGGTAACATACCACCTCTGGAATATTTAATAAAGCTGTTTCAAGTGTTGCCGTCCCGGAAGTTACCAGGGCAGCTTTAGAACACCTTAGCAAATCGTATGTTTTATTGGAAACAAAATGAACGTTATCATCCACATATTTTTGGTAAAATTCTTTAGGAAGACTTGGTGCTCCTGCAATAACGAATTGATAATCCGAAAAATGAGCTCTTACAGAAAGCATCAGTTCAAGCATTTTTTCCACTTCCTGTTTTCTGGAACCCGGAAGAAGGGCAATAATTTCCTTATCATTCAAACCGTTTTCCATTTTGAAAGTGTTTTCATCAATTCCCTGAAGGCTTGAGATAGCATCCAGTAACGGATGCCCTACAAAATGGGAGTGTACGCCATGTTTTTTATAAAAATCTTCTTCAAAGGGAAGGATCACCATCATTTCATCTACATATTTCTTAATGATCTCTACTCTTCCCTCCTTCCATGCCCAAAGCTGTGGCGAGATGTAATAAACCACCTTTATTCCAAGCTCTTTGGCAAACTTGGCAATTCTAAGATTAAAACCTGGATAATCAATGAGAATAAGAATATCCGGTTTGTTGTTTTTGATATCTTCTTTGCAGAATTTAATATTATTCAGGATGGTTCTCAGGTTCATCGCCACTTCCAGGAAACCCATAAAAGCCAGATCGCGGTAATGCTTTACTAAAGTTCCGCCCTGCTTTTCCATCAGATCACCACCCCAAAACCTGAATTCCGCTTGTAGGTCTTTCTGTAGTAAAGCTTTCATTAAATTGCTTCCGTGCAAATCTCCGGAGGCTTCTCCTGCAATAATATAATACTTCATTTCTTCTGAGCTCTTCTATTGTTTTTAATGTCTTCAGGAACCTCTTTTGATTTTCATCCACCGGCAACATTATGGGAGGTTTCTATGATCAGAATAGAGAACAAATTACGATATTGTTGAATCTTAATTTGTAAATTTGTTCAAAGATAATGATAAAAATGTCAGAAGAATTTGAAATCCGGAATAAAGTTGCCGAGAGCGTCCTCATCAATTTCGATCTTACCGATCTTGTTCCCAAAGGAGCAAGAAAGGGGATTGATCTTAAAGACTTCCTGTTCATGGAAATGATCCTTAAAGAAAAGGACTTCCGTGAAAAAGTAGCCGCCATTGATGTCGGGGAATATAGAGACACTTATATCTATATCTACAACTCGGCAGATGCTATTGTTCCGCTATGGGCTTATTTCTTAATAACAGCAAAGCTTACGGATGTTGCCAAAAAAATAGTTTTCGGGAACCGCGAAGATCTGGAAGTCATATTAATGCATACTGCCATTCAGACGTATGATTTTGAAGAATTCCGCGGTAAAAGAGTTTTAGTGAAGGGATGCTCTGATAAAGAAATTCCTGAAAACGCTTACATCGAATTGGTAGAACAATTAAAACCGATTGTGAAATCCCTAATGTTTGGAGAGGCATGTTCCAATGTCCCAATATTAAAAAATTAACACTGAAAACCAACAATTTACAAAAGCTCATATACTTTAACAATATTTTTAGATTAAAAAAAATGGTTGAGGAATATTTTTTGATAAATTTGGTTCACTTAACAATTAAATAAACACAAACTATGAGTTTAATCGATCTCCTTACCGGGAACACAAGCAACCAGGTTGCTGAACAGGCTGAAAATAAATTCGGAATCAGCAGAAATCAGGTTATTGCCTTATTAGCGGTTGCCGCACCTTTGATCATTTCTTATCTTAGAAACAAATCTCAGGATGCCCAAGAAGCAGAAGCTTTAAACAATGCTCTAGATAAGGATCATGACGGAAGCATTCTGGATGATGCTTCACAAGTAGAATCAAGACAGGCTGAAGGTGGCTCTATTCTTGATCACATTTTTGGCGGGCAAAAGAATACCGTTGAAAACCAGCTTTCACAAAATACAGGAATTTCCATTGATAAAATAGGCCCTATTTTAGCCATGCTTGCTCCGGTGATCATGGGATATATCGGTAAAGAAAAGCAACAAAACAATGTAGGTGCAGGAGGATTAGGAGACTTATTGGGAGGAATCCTGGGAAGTGCCTCCAATCAGGCTCAGGCACAGCAATCCAATCCACTGAATGACATTTTAGGAAGCGTTCTTGGTGGCGGACAGCAGCAATCTTCAGGAAACCCTTTGAATGACATTCTGGGAAGTGTTCTTGGCGGCGGTGGACAGCAGCAGCAAGGAGGAGGCTTAGGAAGCATTCTTGGAAATATTTTAGGGGGAAAATAATTGAATTGAAAACAATCAAAAAAGACCGAAGATTATTCCTCGGTCTTTTTTGTTCTTTTTGCTTTCGGTGCTTTTTCAGCCGTTTCAGTTTTTTCTGATACGGCGAATGTCTTAGAAGATTTTTTGGGTCTCGTTTTGCCGTAGCTTCCGGAATTTATTTTTCCTCTTCTTGTTTTTTTATCTCCTTTTCCCATAATGATATATTTGATGATTCATACGAAATTAAAAAAATAAGCCATAAAACTCAACACCTCAATATGTTAAAGTTTTATAAATCTAAACTTTGACAGTTTTCCATTTTCCTTTTTTAAACAAAATGAAAGCAACAATGGTAATCAATGTTTCCGCAGCTGGAATAGAAATAAAAACTCCTTTAGGTCCCATATCAAGATATTTGGAAAGCAAATATGCCAGAGGAATCTGAAACAGCCAGAACCCGAAAAAATTAACCCACGTGGGCGTCCACGTATCTCCCGCTCCATTGAAAGCATTGATCATCACCATTCCTATTCCATAAAAGACAAATCCTACGCTCATAATATGTAATGCGTTTTTCGCAAAACTTTTTATCAATTCTTCCTGTGTAAAAAAACTCACCAGAAAATTCCCCAGGACGAAGAAGATCAGGCTCACTGCCAGCATGAAGATCACATTATATTTTACTGTTTTCATCACAGACTGCTCAGCACGAAGCATTTCATTGGCTCCCATATTCTGGCCCACCAAAGTTGAAGCCGCATTACTCAGTCCCCATGCCGGAAGCATAAAGAACATCATCAACCTCAAAGCAGTCTGATATCCCGCAGAAGCATTTTCGCCTCCGGTAGTCGCTACCAATTGAGCCAGAATGATCCAGCTGCACGAAGCAATCACAAACTGAAAAATACCGGGAGTTGCTATCTTAATGACGGACCGGATTAAGGTAAAGTCAGGTTTAAAATATTCTGTTTTGATGCGAACCTGTGAATCTGCAATAAAGAGATGATAAAGCTGATACAGCACCCCCGTACTTCTTCCAATCGTAGTCGCAACAGCAGCACCGGTTAATCCCATCGCCGGAACCGGGCCCAATCCTCTGATTAATATCGGGCAAAGGATAATATTGGCAATATTGGCAATCCACAAACTTTTCATGGCTATAGCCGCATTTCCCGCCCCCCTGAATATTCCGTTAATTAAAAACAAAAGCATAATAATCACACTGCTTCCCATCATTATTCTGGTGAAATCTTTTCCGTAAGCTGCTGCTTCAGGTCTGGAACCCATCAGAATCAAAATTTCCTCAGCAAAAACCACCCCCAATACACTCAGAACAATAGTGACCGCACAAGAAACCAATAAGACCTGAGCAGCACTTCTGGAAGCCTGCTCCGGATTTTTCTCACCAATTCTTCGCGCTACCATCGCCGTTGCTGCCATACTCATTCCAATGGCAATAGAATACATAATGGTAAGGACAGATTCCGTTAGCCCAACAGTCTGAATGGCAAAACCGCTCTCCTTAAGATGTCCCACAAAATAGAGATCAACCAAAGCAAAAACAGATTCCATCGCCATTTCCAGCATCATCGGAATAGCCAGAAGTAAAACTGCATGACGGATACTGATCTTCGTATAATCCACCTCTTCTCCACTCAAAGCTTTCTTAAGAAAATTGATATATTTTGACATTGTAAAGGGTAATTTTATAAGTGTCTAAAATACAAATTCAAAATTCAATAAATATAATTCGTTTAATTCAAGTTTTTATTTAAATTTGTTACTGTAATAATTAAAAATTCAAACCTTAAAGAATGAACAGATAAATTATTAGCAAAAAATATCAAAAAACATTAGCTTTGCATATTCTTAAAATAAAATTTATGAAAAAAATAATCTTTACTTTTTTAATATTCGGAATATCAGTATTCACAAGTATGCTGTCTGCTCAGCAATTAACTAAAGAACAGAGAAAAGCGATTCAGACTGATAATGTTGCCGTATTCAAAAAACAATTTGCTAAAGAAGACTATAACAAATGTTTTCAGGTAAAAACAGACTCGTACAGCCCTTTGTCATACAGCATCCTGAATGACAAGAAAAATATTATCAACTTTTTGATCGACCAGAAAGTTGATGTGAACAAAAACTGTGGTAATCTTACTCCGCTTGCTGTAGCAGAGCAGTACCAAAGAGCTGACATCGCCAAATTACTGGCAAAAAAAGGTGCCTTAAAAAATTAAACACCACAATTATCCCTATAAAGTATTTTAAACTTCCATCCCGGAAGTTTTTTTTATGGATAAAAACTTTTAAAAATATTATCTTTGCCAACGAAAATTCAGGCTTGTAAAAGTCTAGTATTTAAGTTTAATATAACATCTAAAACAAATGTTTCGATCGCACACCAACGGAGAACTGTCTCTAAAAAATCTTAATGAAGAAGTTACACTTTCAGGATGGGTACAAACTATCCGGGATAAAGGATTTATGATTTGGATAGATCTTCGAGATCGTTACGGAATTACTCAGCTTGTTTTTGACCAGGAACGTTCTTCTGCGGAATTGATGGAAGAAGCCAAAAAACTGGGTCGTGAATTTGTGATTCAGGTGACCGGAAAGGTCATTGAAAGAGTAAGCAAAAACCCGAATATTCCAACAGGGGAAATTGAAATTTTAGTTGAGAAATTAACACTGCTTAATGATTCCCAGCTTCCGCCTTTTACTATTGAAGACGAAACGGATGGCGGTGAAGAATTAAGAATGAAATACCGTTACCTGGATATCAGAAGAAATCCGGTGAAAGATAAACTGATCTTCCGTCATAAAATGGCACAAAAAGTAAGAAATTATCTTTCAGACGAAGGTTTCATTGAAGTAGAAACTCCGGTTTTAATCAAATCTACTCCGGAAGGAGCCAGAGACTTTGTGGTTCCGAGCAGAATGAACCCGGGACAATTCTATGCATTACCACAATCTCCGCAGACTTTCAAACAGCTTTTGATGGTAGGCGGAATGGATAAATATTTCCAAATCGTGAAATGCTTCCGTGATGAGGACTTAAGAGCCGACAGACAACCGGAATTTACACAGATCGACTGTGAAATGGCTTTTGTAGAGCAGGAAGATGTGATGAATGTTTTCGAAGGAATGACTAAAACGTTATTGAAAGATATTACGGGTCAGGAATTCGGAGCTTTCCCAAGAATGACATTCGCAGATGCGATGAGAAAATATGGGAATGACAAACCGGATATCCGTTTCGGAATGGAATTCGTAGAATTGAATGAGCTTGTCAAAGGAAAAGATTTCAAAATATTTGATGATGCGGAATTGGTTGTAGGAATCAATGTTGAAGGCTGTGCAGAATACACCAGAAAACAGATCGATGAACTTGTGGATTGGGTAAAACGTCCACAAATTGGAGCTTCGGGAATGGTTTGGGTGAAATTCCAGCATGATGGGGTAAAAACTTCTTCCGTGAACAAATTCTACAATGAAGACGATTTAGCAAAAATCATTGAAAAATTCGGTGCGAAAGAAGGAGATTTAATGTTGATCCTTTCCGGAAACGAAAATAAGGTAAGAACTCAGCTTTCTGCTTTAAGAATGGAGCTTGGAAACCGTTTAGGATTAAGAAAAGGAAATGAATTCGCCCCACTTTGGGTAGTAGATTTCCCGTTATTGGAGTTTGATGAAGAAAGCGGCCGTTATCATGCGATGCACCACCCTTTCACCTCTCCAAAACCGGAGGATATTCATTTATTGGAAACCGATCCCGGAAAAGCAAGAGCCAATGCGTATGATATGGTTCTTAACGGAAACGAAATCGGTGGTGGTTCTATCAGAATTTTTGATAAAGACCTTCAGTCTAAAATGTTTGACCTGTTAGGATTCTCAAAAGAAGAAGCGGAAGCACAGTTCGGATTCTTAATGAACGCTTTCAAATACGGAGCTCCTCCTCACGGTGGTTTAGCTTTCGGATTTGACCGTTTGGTAGCGATTCTTGACGGAAATGAGGTCATCAGAGATTATATTGCTTTCCCTAAGAATAATTCAGGTCGTGATGTGATGATTGATGCACCTTCCACCATTGCAGATGAGCAATTGGATGAATTGGAATTACAATTGAATTTAAAAGCATAGATTAGAAGCGGAGAATTTTCTCCGCTTTTTTTATTTTTATGACAAAACAAGAATTCATTCAATTTATTGACAATCTCAGGTCAGATTTCATTGAAAATAAAGATCAGTGGGAAAACAAAACCATAGAAGATTATTTGGAAGCAATGTCACGCTACGTTGAAGATCTTCAAGAGTATTATCTTTATACAAATCAAAATATTGACTTAGAAAAAGTTGACTGGAAAATTTTTTCCGATATTTTAAAAGGAAGCTCTATTTATGAATAAATAGAAACTAATCAACATATTTTTTTCTTTCAATTCCCAAAATATATAAATTTTCAATGGTACGTTAATTGCACGCTCTTACACAAAACGTAAGACAATGAAAGCAATTTGGAATGGCGCCATTGGCTTTGGTTTAGTCAATATCCCGGTAAAGATCTATTCTGCCACAGAAACCAGTAAGTTGGATTTGGATATGCTTGATAAATCCGACTTTTCTAACATCAAATTCAAACGGGTCAACGAAAAAACAGGTAAAGAGGTAAAATGGGAAAACATTGTAAAAGCTTACCTTATGGAAGACCGATACATTGTTCTGGAAGATGAAGATTATGAAGCAGCGAGCCCTGAAAAAACCAAAATACTTTCTATTGATCAGTTTGTTAAGGAAATAGAAGTAGATAGTATTTACTTTGAAAACCCTTACTTCCTGGAACCCCAGAAGAATGGAGAAAATGCATACAGGCTTTTACTAAAAGCACTACAGGAAACCAAAATGGTCGGTATCGGAACATTCGTGCTGCGTGAAAGCGAAGCCATCGGAATGATCCGTCCATATAATGATGAAATACTGCTTCTCAACCGATTAAGGTTTGACCAGGAGATCAGAGATTACTCAGATTTAAAAATTCCCGCGAAAAAAGCACCCAAACCTGCTGAATTAAAAATGGCCGTAAGCCTTATCGAACAGCTTTCCCAGAGCTTTGACCCCACCATGTATAAAGACACCTATTCTGATGAGCTATTAAAGATCATCAAACAGAAAGCAAAAGGTAAAGGAGTGAAAGCCAAAAAAGCAGAACCTGCAAAAGGTGGTAAAGTCATTGATCTCATGGCACAGCTAAAAGCCAGTTTACAAAGTTCTAAATCTAAAACAGCATCGTAATGGCCCTTAAAGATTATCAGAAAAAGCGTAAGTTCGATGAAACCACCGAACCTAAAGGAAAAACAAAAAAGAGTAAAGACAAACTTATTTTTGTGATTCAAAGGCATGCGGCTTCACGTCTGCATTATGACTTCCGTCTTGAAATGGAGGGTGTTCTGAAAAGCTGGGCTGTTCCGAAAGGACCTTCTTTAGATCCGAAAGATAAACGTCTGGCGATGATGGTGGAAGATCATCCTTATGATTATAAAGATTTTGAAGGAAATATTCCGGAAGGTAACTATGGAGCCGGGCAAGTGGAAATCTGGGACAGCGGAACCTATGAGCCATTGGAAGAAAACTCCAAGCTTTCCGATGAAAAAGAATTGCTGAAAGAATTGCATGCCGGTTCTTTAAAATTTATTCTACATGGCAAAAAACTAAAAGGTGAATTTGCCTTGGTCAAAATGAAAAATTCCGAAGACAATGCGTGGTTGCTGATCAAACATAAAGATGAGTTTGCGGAAAGCCCATATGATGCTGAAGAAAATACTGCTGCAAAATCTTTGGTAACGAAATTTTTAGAGGAAAAAAAAAGCCTGAAAACAAGCAAAAAGAAGTCATAACTTCTTCTAAAAAATTCCAACGTTTTAATTTTTTAACGGAAGAAAAAAAGCTTAAGAATTTCATCAGACCAATGCTCGCCAAATCTTTTGAGAAGGCATTTGATGATAAAGACTGGATCTTTGAAATAAAATGGGACGGCTATAGAGCTATTGCCGATCTTAGCAAGGATGATCCGCTTTTTTATTCCCGCAACGGAATTTCTTTTTTATCTAAATTCCAGAAAATATCCCGGGATTTTGGCTCACAACAGCACAAAATGATCATCGATGGTGAAGTGGTAGCTTATGATGACGAGGGAAAACCCAGCTTCCAGCTTTTACAGCAAATTGGGGATCATCCGGATTTAGCATTGGTTTACCAGGTTTTTGATTTATTATGGCTTAATGGCCATTCTACTGAGGACCTTCCGCTCCTGCAAAGAAAAGAACTTTTAAAAGAAGCATTGGCAGAAACTGATGTAATTAAGTACTGTGATCACATTTCTGAAAAGGGCATCGATTTTTTCGAACAAATGAAGAAAATAAAACTGGAAGGAATGATCGCTAAAAAAGCAGACAGCTTATATATAGAAGATTACAGAACTACCGATTGGCTTAAAATAAAATTTTCTGACACTGCTGAAGCTATTATTTGTGGCTTTACAGAACCCAGAGGTTCCAGGAAAAACTTTGGAGCTCTCATTTTAGGACAATATATGGATGGTGAACTCACATATTGCGGGCATACCGGAACGGGATTCAACAGCGTTACATTAAAGGAAATGTACCAACGGCTTGAAAAATTAATCATTCAGAAGTCTCCTTTCGAAACCATTCCGAAAACGAATATGCCGGTAACCTGGGTACAACCGGAGCTGGTCTGCGAAATTAAATATTCTGAAATCACCAAAGACGGCATTTTCCGGCATCCGGTTTTCGTAACCATCCGTGAAGATAAAGAGCCGGAAGAAGTTCAAGATTCACCAGACGAAACAGACAGTACACATCCAAAAGCAAAAGATATGAAAGCAACAGCCTCTTCAAAAAAAGCAAAAACATCTGAAAAAGAAATCACTTTAAATAAACATAAAGTGAAACTCACGAATCAGGATAAAATTTATTTTCCTAAAGATGATCTCACAAAAGGAGATGTGATAGACTATTATCAATCTGTTGCAGAATACATTTTACCTTATTTGAAGAATCGTCCGCTTTCATTGAACCGTTTCCCGAACGGAATCGAAGAACAAAGTTTTTATCAGAAAGATGCGAGTGACAATATTCCTGATTGGATAAAGACTACACCGGTTCATTCTGAATCGAATGATAAATATATTGACTATATTATCTGTAATGATAAAGCAACAATGGCTTATCTTAATAATTTGGGCTGCATAGATTTTAATCCGTGGAATAGTTCCCTTCCCGATTTGGAAAATCCGGATTTCCTGGTTTTAGACCTTGATCCCTCTAAAAAAAATACATTCGATGATGTGATTGAAACGGCACTGCAGGTGAATGAAGTTCTGAAATCAATAAAAGTCAAAGGATACTGCAAAACCTCAGGAAGTACGGGAATCCATGTTTATATTCCGATGGGCGGAAAATATGATTTTGACCAGGTAAAAGATTTCGCCCATATCCTGATGCAGCAGGTTCAGCAGAAACTTCCCGATATTACCACCTTAGAAAGAAATTTAAAGAAAAGAGATGAAGATAAAATCTATCTGGATTATCTTCAAAACAGAACCGGACAAACTTTAGCAAGTGCATACAGCTTACGACCAAAAGAGGGCGCCTCAGTTTCTATGCCTTTGGAATGGGATGAATTAAAGCCGGGATTAAAACCCATAGATTTTAATATCCACAATGCATTAGACAGAATTAAAGAGAAAGGAGATTTATTTAAACCTGTTTTGGGTAAAGGTATTGATATGGTAAAAGCATTGGAAGCGTTACAAAATCTTGAATGATCATGGCAGCCTTGCCACGAGACTTTCAGGCAGTATTTGCAGGATGTGATAGATGATTTTCCATTTAAAATTCGGAACAATGGTAAAAGAATTTCCCGCGTTCACTATAAATTGGGCAACATAATCAGGTTCCATAATCAGGGACTCATTAAGTTGTAAGCCCTCATTGATCTTTGTGCGGATATAGCCAATCACTAGAGCATTAACAATGATTTTTCTTGATTTCAATTCCTGTCTTAATCCGGCCAGATATTGAGTAAACGCAGCTTTTGTGCTACCATATACAAAATTACTTTTCCTTCCTCTTACTCCGGAAAGGGAAGAGAGTCCTATGATTCTTTCTAAATGGGTATTGCTTTCATCCATTGCAACGATATTGAGAATGGAAACTCCACCCATATAATTTACCATCATCATTTGTTTCGCTCCTTTAAAATCTTTCAAAGCCTTTTTATTATCTACTAAAAAACCCGCTGCATATACCACAATATGAGGCTTGATCGGAAGGTCATCATAAAATTTCTGATGGGAATCAAAATCTTCTGCGTCAAAATACAGAACCGTCACTTTTGATGTATCCACATGGTGGTCTACCATAAAACTTTTCAGCGATGCTGTATTCCGTGAAGCAGCCATTACAGAAAATCCTTTTTTCAGATATTGAATAATACATTGCTTTGCCACATCGGAATTGGCACCTAAAATGAGAACAGTTTTATTGGTATTTTTTTCCATGGAGCAAAGATAAATAAAGAATAGAGTTCTTCACTTCGTTCAGAATGACAAAGTGTGGAGAATATATTAAAAGCTCGGCGGGGGGGTCGCAGGTTCCCGCGCGCCCCGTTTTTGATAAAAATTATTTTTTTATTTTAGTTTGTATTTTTTTTTTTTTTTCTTGCTTTTTATCAGGAATTTTATTTTGTTTTTTTAAA
>NZ_BAAFHL010000022.1:0-44849 GCF_042849955.1 Chryseobacterium barbadense | reverse complement strand
CTCAATCTGATCTTCTGACTTCTCAATAGCTTGTCTGATTTTCTGGTTAAAACTTTCCGCAAATTGTTTAATTGAGCGAATGTATAATTCCTGTTTTCCTCCTTTGAATGCCAAATAAAAGCTTCCTTTCCCAATTCCCATGGCGCTCAGCAATTCGTCTGCGGAAGCAGTATCGTAGCCTTTGTTTCTAAAGACTTCGGTTGCTTTTTGGATCGCTTCCTGTTCGTCGAATATTTTAGGTCTTCCTGCCATTTTTTTATTTTGATAGAACAAAGATATATAATTGTACCATTTGGTACAAAATAAAAATTCAAATATCTTTTATAGTTTCCGTCAATCAAACCTCAAAGCTCATATATAAAGCTGTTTCCGTGGAATCGTTATATAATTTCGTATTGATGCCGGTAAAAAGAAAACCTGCCTTTTGATAAAATTTAATGGCGGGATAATTGGTATTCTGGGTTTCCAGTTCAACGATTCTGCACTGCAGTTCTCTTGCTTCCCGATTAACACTTTTGATCAATAATCTTCCGATATTTTGCCCTCTGTATTTTTCACTGATGAGCATATTTTCTATAAAGAGGCTGTTATTCCACTCCCTGAAGTCACAAATGATCCAACCTATCAATTCATCATTGTCAAAGGCTCCGAAAGAATGTCCCTGTGCAATAATTTCATTCAGCTCGTCAATATCATCGGAATTGGTTTCCCAAACTTTTCTGTAATACTGCTTTTTTTCCCTGAGATTAAATTCAAATGAATTTCCGATCTCAATGGCAGAAACAACCCATATTTTATCTGTTTCGTAACCGTTGAGTCCCCAATTGAGTGTAGGGTTTCTTGTAAGCTTTCCCAATCTTTTGATTTCCATAGTAAAAATAGGAAGCTTAGTTTAGTTTATTTCCTTTCGAGTTAAGAAAAAGTTTTGAAAAGCTTCATAGAAGAAATTTACAATTTTGCCACGAATTCATTCAGGATTTCTTTAGTTTTTTTGTCGTAATTTTCATCAAACATATCAATTTCCTCATTCTTCTTTACAATTTGCTTAAGATCATCTCTTTCTGACAGATCAGCAATTCTACTCATAAAAAAACTTCCTTCAAATAAAAAATCTTTATATGATTCTTTAAAGCGTGTAACCAGAAAGCTGAGTAATTCATGATCATTAGGTTTACTAATAATGTCAATTAATCCCAGATCATAATAATCTAAAGTTTTTTGTGAAAAAAGAGCTGTTCTCAGTTTTTCTTTTTGAGTTTTATTTAATTCGAATTTTCTTTCAAAAGTGTCTTTGTCGTGATCATAAAAAGACATGAAATCACTTTCAGGAGAGAGTTCATAAGTTCCTTCCCATTTGGTTGCTTTTTCCAAAGCACACTCCACAAGCCAATCCACCGTTTTGATATGTTTTTCTTCTTCATTTTTGATTTTTAGAATATCCTGCATTTCAAGAATTCTATTTTTATAAATGGAATATTCATCTTTATTCAAAACTTTGGAACCATAAGAAAGAGCGTGGGTGGAATATCTGTTATCATTTTTTTCTTTATATAAAAATGCTAATGTAAAAGTCCCTTTTTCATAATAAGCCGGGGCCGGACAGGACATTCCTGAACTGGTGTATACTTCAATAATTTGTGTGCTTTTTATATTTCCCTGTAAAATATCATATACTTTTAAAACTGCAATTTCCGATTTGAACCAATCATCATCTTTTACATTTTTATTTTGTTTAACCTCTAAAACTTCAGCATATACAATATTTTTAGATTCAATAATTAATTTTCTCAAAGACATCAGAGAAATAGGATAAGCAAATAGGGTATAGCTGAAAACGATTAAAATCAGCAGGAAAAATGATTTCAATTTCATAATGGTCAAGTTTTTATTGTAAATATATAATGTAGAACGATAAAATTTAAATAAAATTTCATACTGCAAGACTTTCAAAACCTGTAAATTTGTAGCCAATAAAAATTTACCGGATGCTTAGGAAAATTTCAATCGCGGCAGCTACTTTCTTGTCGGTGGTTACAATCAATGCTCAGAAGAATAAAAATTCTCAATTAGAAAGGCCTAAATTAGTCATAGGTTTAGTAGTAGATCAGATGAGGTGGGACTATCTGTACCGATATTACAGTAAATATGGAAAAGATGGTTTCAAAAGGCTGCTTAATACCGGCTATTCTTTAAATAATGTTCACATCAATTATGTACCTACGGTTACCGCTTTAGGACATACCAGTATTTATACAGGATCAGTTCCGGCTATTCACGGAATTGCCGGAAATGACTGGACGGATAAAGAAACCGGAAAAAATGTATATTGTACTACAGATGAAAGTGTTCAGCCGGTAGGAACAACCAATACCAAAGTCGGAAGCCATTCTCCGAAAAATCTATGGTCAACAACGGTAACGGATGAATTGAGGTTGGCCACCAATTTCCAGGGAAAGGTAATAGGAGTTTCCCTTAAAGACCGCGCTTCCATTCTTCCGGCAGGGCATACTCCAACAGGAGCGTTCTGGTTTGATGATTCTACAGGGAATTTTATTACAAGTACCTGGTATATGAATGACTTGCCTCAATGGCTTAAGTCTTTCAATTCTCAAAATCTACCGGATCAGCTGGTTGCTAATGGATGGAATACATTGCTTCCGATTAATCAGTATACTGAAAGCTCCCCGGATAATTCATCATGGGAAGGACTTTTGGGAAGTGCAAAAACACCTACTTTCCCATACAGCAATCTGGCAAAAGATTATCAGGCAAAAAAAGATAATATCAGATATACTCCTTTCGGAAACACGCTGACTTTAAAACTTGCTGAAGCTTCCGTAGAAGGAGAAAAATTGGGAAGTGATGATGTTACCGATTTTTTAGCGATCAACCTGGCTTCTACGGATTATGCAGGGCATAAATTCGGCCCAAATTCCATTGAGGTAGAGGATGTATACTTAAGACTGGATCAGGATTTAGCGCAATTCTTCAACTATCTGGATTCAAAGGTCGGAAAAGGAGAGTACACGGTTTTCCTTTCTGCGGATCACGGAGGTGCCCATTCTGTAGGGTTTTTGAAAGAACATAAAATAACAACAGGTTTTTTCGGGGAAGACATGGAGAAGAATATCAACCAGAAGCTGAAGGAAAAATTCGGAGTAGATAAGCTAATTAATGCGGTGGATAATTATCAGATCTATTTTGACAGAAAATTAATGAAAGACCATAAAATAGAATTGGAAGATCTGAGGGAGTTCACCATTCATGAGCTGGAAAAAGATCCTACTGTTTTATTTGCCGTTTCCGTACAGGAAGTTCAGGAAGCTACAATTCCGGAACCGATCAAACAAAGAATCATCAATGGGATCAACAGGCAGAGAAGTGGTGATATTCAGTTGATCTCACACGATTCCATGTTGCCGCCATATTCCAAAACAGGAACCACACACAGTGTATGGAATTCTTATGATTCCCATATTCCGTTAATATTTATGGGGTGGGGGATACAACATGGGGAAAGCAATAAACCCTATGATATGACGGATATTGCACCCACGATTTCTTCCTTGTTAAAAATACAGTTTCCAAGTGGGAATGTCGGAAATCCAATTACCGAAGTTATTGGGAAATAAAGATAAAAAAAACGTCCTTACTAAGGACGTTTTTTTATGATCTTATTAATTGACGTAAGTGATGATATCGACTATAAAGATCATTCCTCCTCATCTTCATATTGCTCCAGATAATAAGTGAAAGTAAAGCTTTCAAGCTCTTCTTCAGCATCTTCCAGAGTAGTCAATAAGTCTTCGAAAATTTCCAGCTGATCTACATTCATATTCACGAATTCTATGTGAAGCGGCATTTCCAGCTCGCCTGTAATCACATCATATAAGGCATCAAGATTATCACCGAAATGCTCCGGAAGTTTGAGTTTATCTTTTAGCTGTGCATAAAAATCTTCATAGTCGCCGATGTCTGTAAAATCTATATAAATTGTTTTCATATTGAGTTGAATTTCCAGTTTTTATGGGTTAAAAAAGTTTTACATTGCCTGCAGAAATCTTTTTCTTCATTCGTAGGGTTCTTACCTTCCGCATCCCTCATAAAGCAGGTCTTTTCGGGACAGTGTTTCAACCCCTGGGTGTGGCCCAGCTCATGGATGGCTACCTTAAAAAGCTGCTCATCGGAGTTTTCTTTATCTAATCTGAATTTTGAAGCAACACAGGCTCTTCCCGGCCTGTATCCCAATCCCATGACGCCAAAGTCTCTGATTTTTCCTTTGGTAACACTGATGTCTTTTGAGGTCAGGGCAACAGTAACAAATCCTTCTTTGGTTTTTCCCTGTAAAAACCTAATGATTGAATCTGCCCTGTAACGGTTTCTTTCTTTATAATAGGCGTTTTCAGGAAAATCAATGGGTTCCAGAATTTTAACATTTGGGTATACTTTCTTAATTTCCCGGGTTACAGAGGCTACGTTTTCGGGTTTGATATCTTTAAAAGGCTGAACCAATATAGTCATAGGGATTTCTTCCTTTACTGTTGTATGCTGCTTTTCAGTACAGGAAATAACTAATATAAGGCCCGGGAAAAATAAAAAGTTATTGCTTCTCAAAACTCTTATAATGATTTTTAGTAAGGTAAACATCCCCGTTTTCAGTAAATACGATACGATCTGCATTCCTGTTTCCGCAGTTATAATTTACATCAGCTTCAAAATATCTTTCACCTTTAGGAAGGTTTCCTTCCCGGTTACTGAATTTATCTCCTCCAATAGCTCTTCCCGGCAATACATCGCAGAGATTTCCTTTGGAAGGGTTCCAGCCTTGTTTTCGGGCTTCATTTTTGGTGATATAATAAACAGGAAGTTTGTGGTTTTGCTTCACATAGCTGATTACTTTTTTCTCTTCAGTCAGCTGATCGATAGTTTGGTGGTCTGAAGAATAGTCCGTTTTGTTTTCTTCAGGAGAAGTACTTCCATAGCTTACCTGTTCAGATTTAGAAATTTTGGAATTGTTTTTCTTTTCAATGGTAAAATTATTGATAAGATACATGATCAGAATTCCCAAAAGAAGCCCGGCTAGTGCAAAAAATAAAGGTCTTGATTTACTGTTCATATTATAAACCTATAACTTTTAACTCTTCATTTACAACTTTTATACTCTCCATTCCTCCGGAATATCACATACCGGAATCGGATTCATTTTATGTTGTGCCGCCTTATTCATTCGTTCAAAAATCAGGAATACTTCCTTATCTCTTCCTTCGTAATCCTCTGCTGTTTTGGTTCCGTATTCCTTCTGGATCTTTTCAAGTTCAGGGTAAGAAGCACCGATCTGGTCTTCATCCGTTCTTTCTGCATCCCAAAGTCCATCGGTAGGAACTGCTTTTTGAATGCTTTCTATGATATTTAAAGCTTTAGCCAGCTTGTAAATTTCTGTTTTGTAAAGATCGGCAATCGGGGAAACATCCACACCACCGTCTCCGTATTTGGTATAAAATCCGATTCCGAAATCCTCCACTTTGTTTCCGGTTCCGCAAACCAGTAATCCGTGAAGCTGCCCGAAATAATATAGTGTTAACATTCTAAAACGGGATCTTGTATTAGCTAAAGCCAGATTATTGCTCCATCTTCCCTCTACGTGATCGTGTACCACATCTTCGAAGGTTTCAAAAACAGGAGTCAGGTTAATGGTTTTTCCCTGAACATTAGTGAATTTCGTTTTAAGATCCGCAATATGATCTAGCGCTCGGTTCATTTGGTCTTCTTTTTGACGGATCGGCATTTCAAGCAGTAAAACTTCAAGGCCGGTCATAGCACACAGGGTGGAAACCACGGCAGAATCTATTCCGCCCGAAACTCCTACTACATATCCTTTTACATTTGCTTTTACGGCATAATCTTTCAGCCAGTTAACAATATGATCTATTACTTTTTGTGTTTGCATTTTTTTATTTTGTTTTTTAATCTATTCCAAATTCTTTAGGGTATCGCACTACGCCTTTTACATCTTTTAGTCCGTCTTTTACCAATTCAATCGCCATTCCGTTCTCCTCAGGAATATCAAATGGAAAAGAGATTCCAAAATTAGTGGTTTTTTTGTATCCAAACTTAGGATAATAATTTTCGTGTCCGATTAATATAACAGATTGATAGCCCAGTTGTCGGGCAATATCATGCCCTTTTTCTATAAGTTTTCCGCCAATCCCCTGATGCTGAAAATCAGGCTGTACTGAAACCGGAGCCAAAGCCAGAGATTCAAAGGATTCCTGGCCGTTCTCAATGGTTATTTTTGTGAATAAAATATGGCCGGCAATTTTATCATCTGCTTCTGCAACCAATGATAATTCTGGAATAAAAGCATTTGATTTTCTTAATCTTTCAACTAAAAAATGTTCCTGATGGTCACTGTATTCCAAATTTCTGAAAGCTTCTTCAATAGTTTGAAAAACCTTCGGATAATCTCTTTCTTTTTCCTGTCTTATTACCATGATTATGATATATAATTTTCCTTTTTCAGCTCATACCAGAAGCAAACTCCGTCCGTCTCCGTAAACTCACCGGTTTTTTCAAATCCCAGCTTCTTTAAAATATGGTTGGATCCGGTATTTTCAGAATGAGCATGGGCATAAATGATTTCTGCTTTCAATATAGTAAAGCCGAAATCAAGAGATGCTTTTGCCGATTCAAGGGCATATCCTTTACCCCAGAACTCAGGAATAAAGCGATATCCGAGGTCATAGATATTTTGGTAACCATTGATGGGTTCGGTCAATAATTTTAAACCACTCCAACCGATTAAAAGTCCGCTTTCCTTTTCAATCACCGCAAGCCTTCCTATACCGTTATCTGTATATTGCTGCTGAATCATCCGGATCACTCTTTCAGAATCTCTTTTATCATTCAGCGGTGGCATGCCAATATATTTCATCACTTCAGGATTGGAATCAAGGAGAAACATACGATCTACATCGCCGGCTTCAAAATTCCGTAAAATAAGTCTTTCTGTTTCTAATTGCATGAGAAAAATAATAAATCAGCGTGAGAAGTTAGAGGACTTGCATCAACACTTTTAGGTTTAAAGATATAGTTAATTGATCGATACTCGGTAATTCTTTTAAAGAAATGTTGTTATTCAAATATAGAAAAAACGATTTTAAGATTTTCTGCCTTAATGTAAAGATTCTGTACTTATGGGGAACAACTGGATATCTTCCTGTTTTTTTTATCCTTTTGAAAATACGGCGACCTTTTGACCAGAACCGATTTCTTCAAATTTTCGTCTTTAAATCCAGTTTTATAAGCATTTAAAGGCGGATGATTTCAAATAGAAGGAATACCGCAAATATTTTATTTTTCACCGGAAATTGTGTTTAAATCACTATTTTTGTAAACTTAAATTTCATGTAAAAATATGAAGATTTTTAGAACTATTGTACTTTCTTCCATTATGGTATTGCTATTGAATTCTTGTAAAAAAGAAGCTCAGGACCAATGGAGGGTTGAAGTGAAAGATCCCGTTGAAAAAATTGATATGACGGATATTTCCAAAGAATTTTACAACCCGAATGTTCCGTTGGATCAGTTTAAAGCAAAATTTCCTTGGTTTCAGGGAACCGTTTCTGATGCTGATTTTGTAAAAAGAAGATCCGATGCAGAGGAAATCAAACTCTATAAGGAAGCCATTGGTAAAATAGACCAGAATAAGCTTCAGAAAGAACTTCAGGACCTGTTTTCGCATATTAAATATTACTTTCCCAACTTCAAAGTTCCTAAAATATACCTGTTTTCATCCGTTTTGCAGATGGTTCAGGATCCTGTTTTTTATGAGCCTAAAGAAAATTTGCTCTTTATAGATGTTACCGGATTTATGGGAGAGAATAATCCGAATTATAAAGGATTGGAACTATACTTCCAAAAATCGATGAATCCACAGAATATAGTTCCTAAAGTTTCCCAGATTTTTGCAGAAAATGCAGTAGTTGCTGCTCCTGATCATCAGAAATTCATTGATCACCTGATTCTGAACGGAAAAATCATGATACTTCAGGATGCTTTTTTACCTAACTTCCCGAATTACCTAAAAATGAACTATACTCAGAAGCAATATGATTGGGCTGTAGCCAATGAAGCCAATATTTGGAATTATTTCGTTGAAAGTAATTTGATTTTTGGGGATGATCCGAGACTGGTAGACCGTTTTATTTCCCCGGGACCTTTCTCAAAATTTTATACGGAAATAGACAACGAATCTTCACCTCAGATCGGAATTTTTACAGGATGGCAGATCTGTAAGGCGTATTTTAAGGAAAAGCCGGAAACCAAATTACAAGATTTTCTTAAAATGGATGCTACCACCATATTTAATCAATCAGGGTATAAACCTAAAGCAGAACAATAAAAAATAGAAAAATAGAAAGAATGAGAAAGACTCAGATAACGATAGATGTTGAATTAGATGAAAACCATATTCCTGAAAACATTACCTGGAATGCTCAGGATGGTGGAATTGAAAAAGAGGAAACAAAGGCAACAATGATTTCTGTGTGGGATGACAAGGCAATGGAAGCCCTGAGAATTGACCTTTGGACTAAGGAAATGCCGGTTGATCAAATGAAAATGTTCATCCACCAGATCCTTATTTCATTGGGAAATACCTATCAAAGAGCGACGGGAGAAGAAGATGTGGCACAATGGATGGAGCAGATAGCGGAAGAATTTGCTATCAAGTCAGCGATAAAAATGTAAAAATAATATGATGGTATGAAGATGTGCTGATTGAATCAAAAAAATCAAAATCAACATATCATCACATGAACTAATTATCAAATCAAAAATTATGAATTTTAATACAAAAGTTATACACGGGGGACAACATCATGAATCTGCAACAGGTTCTGTGAATGTTCCGGTTTTTTTAACCTCTACATTTGCACAGAAAAGCCCGGGAGTTCACTCAGGATATGAATATTCAAGAGCAGCTAACCCTACAAGACAGGCTTTGGAAGACTCTTTGGCAAGCATTGAGAATGGGGCGAGAGGCCTGGCTTTCGGATCAGGATTGGCGGCTATTGACTGTGTGTTGAAATTACTGAATCCAGGGGATGAGGTAGTGGCAGTGGATGATTTGTATGGTGGAACCTACAGAATGTTCACAAGACTTTTCGAAAAATATCAACTGAAGTTTACGTTCGTTAATTTTGATGATGTTTCTAAAATTGTTGATGTTATTACAGATAAAACCAAACTGATCTGGCTGGAAACTCCAACGAACCCTTTGATGAAATTGGTAGATATTAAAGCTGTTGTAGAGATGGCCAAGGGAAAAAATATTCTGGTTGCGGTAGATAATACATTCGCGACCCCTTATCTTCAAAGACCGATTGATTTAGGAGCAGATATCGTGATGCATTCTGCAACAAAATATTTAGGAGGGCATTCTGATGTTATTGCAGGAGCTTTGGTTGCCAAAGATGCTGAATTAGGAGAAAAACTTCATTTCATCCAATTTGCAAGCGGTGGAATTTTGGGGCCTCATGATTCTTATTTGGTGTTGAGAGGAATCAAAACATTAGCATTAAGAGTGCAGAGACATTCTGAAAACGGAATGTCAGTAGCCAAATACCTGGAATCTCATCCAGCGGTTGCTCAGGTAATTTATCCGGGACTGGAATCTCACCCACAGTATGAATTGGCAAAATCTCAGATGAAAGATTTCGGAGGAATGGTTTCTTTCACATTCAAATCAGGGAAAAAAGAAGACGCCATTAAATTTCTGGAAAGGCTGAAAGTTTTCACTTTAGCGGAATCTTTAGGAGGTGTAGAATCTTTAGCGAATCACCCTGCTTTGATGACTCATGCTTCTATTCCTGCTGAAAAAAGAGCTGAATTAGGAATTACCGATGATTTGGTTCGTCTGAGTGTTGGAATTGAAGACGCAGAAGACCTGATCGCTGATTTAGAAAGAGCTTTTTCTTAAAAAATAAGTAATGAGAAAGATTCAGATTTTGATGATTCTGAGCCTTTTCAGCCAGTTGATGTACTCTCAGGTAAAACCAACCGATGAGTTGTATAAAACGGCTAAAAAGCTGGACAGTTTGATATTCGATATCGGATTTAACAAGTGTGATCTTTCTCATTATAATTCCATAGTGAGCAATGATCTTGAGTTCTATCATGATAAAGGAGGAATTACATCCGGAAAGGAAGCTTTTATAGCATCCATTAAAAATAATATCTGTGGCGGACCTAATAAAGTAAAGCGCGAGCTGGTTCCGAACAGTATGAAGGTCTATCCTTTGTACAATAATAATGTCTTATATGCATTTATACAGGAAGGCGAACACGATTTTTTTGAGTTCGTTAATGGAAAATGGAACAAAGGAAGCCGTGCAAAATTCACCATTCTATGGATTTTAGAAGGAAAAGACTGGAAAATGAAACGTGTTTTAAGCTACGACCATCATTTATAATTATATGAAAAATACAAGGAAAGCTACTATTCAGGACCTGACACAATTAGCAGAGCTATTTGACCAATACAGGATTTTTTATCATAAGGAATCTGATATTCCGGCAGCAGAAAATTTTCTCATAGAGCGAATTGAAAAAGGAGATTCTGAAATTTTTGTAGCTGAAAATGATAATAAACTTGTTGGGTTTGTACAATTATATCCTATATTTTCATCCACAAGAATGAAGCGCTACTGGTTGCTGAACGATTTATACGTTAATGGAAGCCATAGAGGAAAAGGCTACTCCAAAGAATTAATTGAAGATGCGAAAGAACTTTGCAGGTCAACACAAGCCTGTGGCGTTTTACTGGAAACAGGAAAGAGCAATGATATCGGAAATCAGTTGTATCCTGCTTGCGGATTTGAACTGTATGATTCCGTTAACTTCTATGAATGGACGAACAATTTATAAATGATAAATGATGATTGATATTCTTTTTTTCTCATCATTTATTATCTATCAATTATCATTAATTAATATATTACTCATTACCAATTACTTATTACCATATTAATATGACAGATTTTCAAAAATACATTCAGAGATATTTAGACAATATTCCCTCCGAAAACTGGTTGGATGAAATGAATATATCAGGAGAGAAAACGATAAAAATCTTTTCCGGACTTACGGAAGAGCAGTCACTTTTTGCCTACGATGAAGGAAAATGGACTTTGAAAGAAATGCTTTTGCATTTATCCGATACCGAAAGAGTATTTCAGTATCGTGCATTAGCTTTTGCAAGAGGAGAGCAGGCAGAACTACCAGGTTTTGATGAAAACGGATATGCAGATAATTCTTATGGGAACGAGCGAACCTTAGAATCACTATTGGAAGAATATAAGCTGGTGAGAAAATCTTCTCAGATCTTTTTTCAAACCCTGAATCCATCTGTTTTAAGTAATATTGGGACAGCCAACAGAAACCCAATTTCTGTAGAAACCATCGGGAAATTGATCGTTGGACATAATTATCATCATTTGAATATTATTGCGGAAAGATATTTGCCGGGGTTGTAATGGATTCCAGAAAACTGATTTTAATAAGCGTAATAATCTTTATTACATCGCTTTTCTTTGATGCTCTTACATTTGAAGATTTACATGGAATTGGTAGTTATAGTTCATTGACACTTTTCCTTATTGGCCCAATCGGTTTCCTTGGCGGAGGTATTTTAGAATTTTTTATTTGGACAGCGAATGGCTGGTTGTTGGTTTCAATGATTAGTGCTTATAAAAAGAACTACTTTCTGGCAAATTTGTCAGGAATTATTGCTGCTCTTATTTCCGGGTCATTTATTTTTTGGGAAAATATTCTGGTGTCTGAAAGTGGAAGAACAGCAGAGATTCATAGTCTGGAAGAAGGTTATTTTTTATGGTTAACTTCTATTTTAGTAATGATGATTTTAGCAGTTTATTTGAATTGGCAATCAAAAAGAAATATTAAATAAGAATAGTCTTTAACCCGTTTTTTCATTTTTGCTATAAATATTACAATGACTAGAAGGGTAATTATAAAGTATTTGCTGTTTTCATTTTCATTAATGAGATTGCTTTTCTTTTAGCATTTCAGTGGGAAGAATTTATGTTTAAAAATGAAAATTTAAAATGTATTTTTGCTGTTCAGGATTCATTGAAAAAAACGATACGGTATCGATTATCTTATCAATTAAGAACCCTAATATTTTAACCTTGAATCTGAACACAGCCTTTTAAATTCAAATTGAATGGAACACATCATCAAAATACTAAAATCTGGCGGAACTATTCTTTATCCCACAGATACAATCTGGGGAATAGGTTGTGATGCGACTAATGTAGAAGCGATCAATAAGATCTTTGAGATCAAAAAGCGTGAAAAGAACAAATCCATGATCATTTTGGTGGAATCTGAAAAAAGGTTGCAGGATTTGGTAGATGTTCCGGAAATGGCATGGGAAATTATCGATCTCAGTGAAAAACCGGTTACCATTGTTTATGAAAGTCCAAGAGGCTTGCCGAAAGAATTACTGGCGGAGGATGGAAGTGTAGGAATAAGGCTTGTGAAAAACGACTTCTGTAAAAAGCTCATCACAAAACTCAATAAACCTATTGTATCTACATCAGCTAATTTCAGCGGTGACAAAAGTCCGTTGAAATTCTCGGATATTTCACCAGAGATGATTAAACTGGTGGATTACGCAGTAGAAGAGGACAGGGAGAAAGTTTCCCAATATTCCGGTTCTTCTGTAATCAAAATATGGAGTGACAACAGAATCAAAGTTCTGAGAGAATAAAATTACTGCTACCGCAGCTTTAAAATCTCGTCAATGGATATATTGACGGGATTTCTTTTATTTAATACTATCTTTGCAACTCGAATTGTAAAATCAAAGAAATGAATCACCAGGAATTTGCTAAGGAATGGATTGATACATGGAATTCCCATGATTTGGACCGTATTTTATCCCATTATGCTGATGATATTGAAATCAATACACCTATGATCAAAATGGCGACCCAAGGAAAGGAAGATACTTTGAAAGGAAAAGCAGCCGTTCGTGAATATTGGGGTAAGGCATTGGGGAAATATCCCGATCTTCATTTCGAATTGATCCGTTCAACGGCAGGAGTAGATTCTGTGGCTTTATTTTACAGCTCGATCATGGATAAACATGCCGTTGAGGTTATGTTCTTTAATGAAGAAGGAAAAATCAGTAAAATGTATGCCCATTATGATTAATAAGGTGCATACCGGAAAATTGACGAGTATATTGTAATGGAAATTAATCTGAATCAAAATAAAAACCTGAAGCTTTTCAAAATCATTTCTGAGATAGCCTCACGAAATAATCAATCCGCATACATTGTGGGCGGGTACGTCCGGGATTTACTGATGAAAAGAAAAGCATCTACGGATATTGATTTTGTAACTGAACAGAGCGGAATAGACTTAGCTCAAAGTGTTGCACAGGAAATTGACCCGAAACTGAAAGTTTCTGTTTTCAAGACCTATGGAACGGCTATGATCAAATACAAAGACCTGGAGCTTGAATTTGTGGGTGCCAGAAAAGAAAGCTATTCCGAAAACAGCAGGAAGCCTGAAGTAGAAGGTGGAACGTTAGAAGACGATCAAAAAAGAAGAGATTTTACCATCAACGCAATGGCCATCTCTCTGAATAAAGATAATTTCGGTGAGTTAATCGATCCTTTCAATGGAATCGGAGATCTGGAAAATGGTATTCTGAGAACTCCATTGGAGCCTGCACAAACCTATTCTGACGATCCGCTGAGAATGATGCGTGCCATTCGTTTTGCATCAACGTTACAATTCAAAATAGAAGAAAACTCTTTATCAGCCATAAAACAGGAAGCAGAAAGAATCAAAATTGTTTCCATGGAAAGAGTCATGGTGGAATTCAATAAAATCATGCTTTCGGAAAAACCTTCCCTCGGCTTGAGATTAATGGAAGAAACCGGTCTTTTAAAGCTGATTATTCCTGAATTGATAGAATTGAAGGGCGTGGAGGAAGTAGAAGGGCAAACCCATAAAGATAATTTTTATCACACGCTGGAAGTCGTTGATAATATTTCTGTAAATACAGATAATCTTTGGTTGCGCTGGTCAGCATTGCTTCATGATATAGGAAAGGCACCGACTAAAAAATTCGTAGAAGGAACGGGATGGACATTCCACGGCCATGAGTTTTTAGGCTCCAAAATGGTGAAATCACTTTTTCAGCGATTAAAATTACCTCTTGGACCTGACATGAAATACGTTCAGAAAATGGTAAAATTGTCATCGCGTCCTATCGCATTGATTACAGATGACGCCTCAGACTCGGCTTTAAGGAGATTATTGTTCGATGCAGGAGAAGACCTGGAAGATCTGTTTACCCTATGTAAAGCGGATATTACTACAAAAAATGCCAAAAAGCAGGAACGTTTTATCAAAAACTTCGAATATGTGGCAATAAAAATAAAGGAAGTGGAGGAAAAAGATCAGGTGAGAAATTTCCAACCACCAATTTCAGGCGAGGAAATCATGGAGATGTTTGATCTTAAACCAGGAAGAGAGATTGGTATCTTAAAGGAAAAAGTAAAAGAAGCGATCCTGGAGGGGGAAATTCCTAATGATAAAGAAGAAGCAAAGAATTTTGTGATTGCTGAAGCTCAAAAGCTTGGTCTTCAGGTAAAATAGATATAGAAACTTAAAAAGCAGGCAAAAATGTCTGCTTTTTTATTATATAAATCGGGCGGCTTCGTAGAAGCCGCCCGAAAAAAAACACAAATGATGAAAAAAAATATATAACGCCTAAAGGCGCTGTATTAGTTCGCGTAGAATCCGTTAGAACCTTTACCTGCTGTAAAAGTACTGATAATAGATCCCGACGTGTTATAAACCGTAATTTTGCTGTCCTGCGTAAATCCGTTAGCATCAGACGTAAAGATTTTTCCGTACACTACGTTAAATCCGTATAAGGTAGAGTAAGAATTATCCGTAACCGTAAATAATGGAGTAGTAGGAGCCGCTGTAGCATTCATATCCATTGAATACACCTTATTCCCTGAAGTGAAATAAAATTTGTTGGTGTCAATTTCAAGATTGGTAGCATTGGCAATTCCTGTTAAAGTCGTTGTTTTCACAATAGAACCGGTATTTGAAATTTGGTAAATATATGAATCCGCAGTACCAGAAGCAATTACGTAAACATTGTTGTTATAGGAAATCGTTTTATTGATGTTTCCATTAGGTAAAGTAATGGTAGACTGGATCTCGTTATTTGAGGTATTGACATATGTGATCTTATTTCCGAATCCGAAAGAAGCATTCTGAACAAAAATATTTCCACCAGCCTGTACAATTCTTTCAACAGGGTCCGTAAAAGTAATTTTTTTAACGAAAGATAAATCGGAAGTTTTGTAGATGCTTACATACTTGTCTCCACCGTATTTATCATTCGTTACATAAAGTGTATTGTTAGCTACTGCTGCGTAACGGGGCTGGTTGATCTGTTCTGTGATTTCCCCTGTACTTTTAAAGGTATAGCGGTTAACAACCTTTACTTTATTAGAATTATTCAATAACAGATATGCTTTATCTCCGCTAAAGGCGATGGTTTGCAAAACATCTCCCAGGTTAGATCCGTTATTAACGGAGAAAATATTATCCTGCTTAAGGCTTAAATCTCCTGTTACAAAAGTTACATCTGCATTAGGTGTTCCGTAGTTACCCTCATTGGTAATTAAAATTCCGTTTTCATAGGAAATGGTTGGGACAATAACTTCATCATCATTGCTACAGGAAACATTGAAAAGTAGTGCAAATGCAAAAAGAAGTGGTAAAAGTCTGGTTACTTTCATATCGATTATATTAAAAATTTATTTCTGCGTATATGCTGTAATTCCTTTTCGGAAGAGGATAATAAGCTACGGTCTTATAAACCGTATTCGTAGCATTATTTACCCTGAAACCTAAAGTATATTTTTTTGAAAGCGTTGTTGAAATTCCCGTATTTAAAACAAAATAAGGATCCAGAGCATCCGCTCTTTTTTCATCTGTTGTAGTATAAGTAAGCCCGTTAAACATTCCCTGGACATACAGTTTCAGGAAATCATACTGGTAATCAAAACTTCCGAAAATCTTATGTAACGGAACATACATCATTTGCTTTTGAGTCTCTTTGTTGATTGACTTGGCATATGTATATCCGGCACTTAGTTTAAAATAATGCTTATTGATCTGCTTAAAATAAGTTACTTGAGATTCAAGCCCGTAAGATTCAACCTTATTGGTGTTGAAAGCTGCCCAATATCCATATTGTGTAGGAAGCCAGGTAATATAATCAGAGATATCCATATAATATGGAGTCAGTGTAATTCTAAAAGTTCCAAACAAAAACTCATGCGTCATATCTCCCTGGACCGAAGTTTCCGGTTTCAGATGAGGATTTCCTCCCGGTTCCCAATACAGATCATTAAACGTTGGAAATCTGAAATTTCTGGACATATTGAAAGCAACGGTATACCATTGCAAAGGACTCCATTTTCCGGAAAAAGAATAGAGAATAGGAGAGTCAAAGTCCTCTACAAAATCCTTTTTAATCCCTGCTTCAAAACGCAAGTTATTATGAGCAAAATATCTTACCAATCCAGCCAAAGATCCCACATTTCTACTGATATCACCAATTCCGGAGCCATATCCTTCTCCTTTATTCACCTGGAATTCAGAAATCACGTTCAAATTCAGCTTTGGAGTAATAAAATAATTAAAATCATTTTTGAAAATATAATTCTTTCCGGTGGCTCCACTGGTTTTCGGAGCGGCAATATCCCCGAAATACTGGAAATTCTCTTCGGTATAAGCCGCTTTCAGGCTGTTGGAAAATTTACTTTTATTGATGTCCCAGGAAAGCAAGCTTCTCGTACTTTGAGTTTCATACTTGGTTTTGTTCCCGTTCTCCACAAAAATAGGATAATGCTGTGAAGAATCGAAAAACTGGCTTTGCCATGAAATAGTCTGTTTGTCTGCAATTTTATAAGAAGCTCCAATGTTGAACGTTGTATTGTAATACCTTCCGTTTCTGTTGATATACTCCTCTTCCTCCACTTCATAATCATTCTGGCTGATGAAATAATTGCCGGATACCTTAAAGCTGAACTTATCATTGCTGTACGAAGCCTTTGCAAAATTATTATACGTCTCAAAAGAAGAAAACTCAGAATATAATGATGCCTGAGCTCCTTTATTAAAGTTTAAATCATTATTCAAATGAATGCTTCCTCCGATAGCACCGCTTCCGTACATAATACTTCCGCCACCTGCCTTGACCTCAAGCTGATCATAGCCGAAAACTGGAATATTATTAATGTCTCCTTGCCCTAAAAATTGAGAATTGATATTGATACCGTTCCACACAAAAGCGGTATGACTGGCTCCTGTACCTCTGAATGAAGGCGAAGAAACCATACCACGTCCGTTCTCTTTGATGTACAAAGAAGTCTGAAAACGTAAAACATCAGATAAATTGGCGGAATTTTTTTGAATGTCTGCCGGAGAAAGGCTACGTACCGGATGAAAAAGCTTCACCCTTTTCATCTGATGATCAAAAACCGTAACCGTGTCAATGGCTTTCTCTTGTCCGAAAAGAAAACAACCATAAGACGATAAAAGTAATACTAAAGACCTTTTTATATCCATACTATTTTACTTTTCCTCCGAAAGCAATATGTTTTAAGTTATAATTTTGGCAGGTCTCCTGACTTTCGCTTTCTGCGCCTTCCCGTTTTCACAGTGGCCCGTTGCAGAAATCTTTGTGCGATTTACAGTTGCGGGGACAGTTTGGGATTTTCACCCAATTCCCTTTTCATTCCAAATATCTTGGAAACCAAAATTTTTGCAAAGATAGATATTTTTATTTAAGCAGGGAGGCTGAATAGTAAAATCCTAAAACTGCAAATTTGTCATTCTGAATGTAGAAGGACAAAATCGCAGTTGAGATCTTCTCTTCGTCAGAATGATAAACTCAATATAGGTTTTATCACCCTCTTACCTTAAAGAAACGTAGCGTCAAACGAAAACGGCAGCAAATCTTTTACAGACTGTACTTTGATCACTTCTTCATTCATGCTTGAAAAATAAAGATCAATATTTTCTTTCTGCTTGGTTTCAAATTCCAGTAGGCTTTGTCTGCAGGCTCCACAAGGTGGGATAGGAGGATTTTTCTCGGAAAACTCCTTAGGGCCACCTACAACGAAGATTTTCCTGATCTTTTCATTAGGAAAATTAGCCGCCACCCAGAACAAAGTTGTTCTTTCCGCACAAAGCCCGGAAGGGAAAGCCGCATTCTCCTGATTATTCCCGGAATAGATCTCTCCATTTTCCAATAGGACGGCACAGCCCACCAAAAACTGGGAATACGGAGCATAGGCATTTTCACGTGCCTGTTTTGCTCTTTCAAACAATTGCCTTTCTATATCGCTCAGTTCGCTGCTATTTTTAAAATATTCGTAACCGATCTGTATGTCTTTTTTCATATATTGTGAAACTAAAAAAGGGGGATAAAATTAGCTCTTTTTCATAAGGTGAACAAATAGTTTTTATTCTTCCTTTTAAACTGAAATTCAAAAAGTTCAAACATGCTATATACTCCAATACAATTCAGAAATATAGAACTTAAAAACAGATGGGTAATGTCCCCGATGTGTATGTATTCCTGTGAAAACGGAATGGCCAATGATTTTCATTTCGTGCATTATGGAAGCCGTGCTCAGGGAGGAACAGGATTAATAATGGTGGAAGCAACCGGTGTGGAACCCCGTGGAAGAATCACCAACCATTGCATGGGAATCTGGAATGATGAGCAAGCCCGTGAGTTACAAAAAATTGTCAGCTTCATTCATGAAAATTCTGAAAGTAAAGTCGGAATTCAATTGGCTCATGCGGGAAGAAAGGGTTCTACGTGGAATAATATTCAGATTCCTGTGGAAGAAGGCTGGGAAACCATTGCGCCAAGCTCTATTCCGTATCATCCTACCGAAAGAATTCCTCATGCCGTGTCTGTTGAAGAAATCAGAGACCTGATTCAAAACTTTAAAGATGCCGCAAGAAGAGCGGTCAATGCAGGCTTTGATGTTATTGAAATTCATGGTGCTCATGGCTATCTGATTCACCAGTTTCTATCTCCGCTATCCAATATCAGAACAGATGAGTATGGTGGAAGTTTTGAAAACAGGATTCGTTTTTTATTGGAAATTGTAGATGCCGTTAATGAAGAACTGAGTGATGATACAGCTCTTTTCGTAAGGATTTCAGGAACGGAATACGCAGAAAACGGCTGGAATGTAGAAAACAGTGTAGAGCTGGCCGCAATTTTAAAAGATCATCAGGTGGATCTGGTAGATGTTTCCAGTGGCGGAAATATTCATGGGGCTAAAATTCCAGTTTATGAAGGCTATCAGGTTCCGTTTGCTTCTCAGGTCAGAAATCAGGCAGAAGTAAAAACAGGAGCCGTAGGGTTAATTACTAAATTGGAACAGGCTGAAGAAATTCTGCAAAAAGGAGACGCAGACCTCATCTTTATTGCCAGGGAAATTTTGAGGAATCCTTATATGGCAGTTCAGGGATCATTTGAAATGAAAGAAGACTGCTTTTTTCCGCATCAATACCTGAGAGCTAAAATTTCTTCTTAATTTTATAGAATATTTGAAAAATAATTAACCATGAAAATTGAAGACTTCATGCTTCCGTGTCCAAGTAAAAAATTCTTAGGAATCGAATGCTTCGGATGTGGTACGCAGAGAGCTATAGTATTGGTTTTTGAAGGGAAATTCTCTGAAGCTTTTCATATGTTTCCGGCTGTCTATACCTTGCTTCTTTTTCTAATGACAATAGGCATAAGCTTTATCGATAAAAAAAGGAATTATGGAAATATTATAGTTTTTTTAGCCATTATTAACTCAATTATAATGGTATTTTCCTATTTTTATAAACATTTTTATTTACAGACACATTAATTAAAATTATAAACTATGAATCAAAAATTGCCAAATGCAACAACCGTATTAATCTTGGGAATTGTTGCTATTTTAGGAAGCTGCTGCTGTAACGGGATTATCGGGGTCATCTGCGGATTGATCGGAATGAACCTTTACAACAAAGATAACGCATTATATCTTGCCAATCCTGATCAATATACAGACTATAACAACCTTAAAACAGGACGTATCCTGTGTATTATTGGTCTTGTAATTGGAGTATTAAGCTTAATCTGGTTTATCTATGTGATTTCAACAGGAGGTTGGGATGCCTATATGGAGCAGATGGAACAGATCAAAAATATGGGGAAATAATTTTTCCATAATGATAAAAGAAAGACCGCACAATCTGCGGTCTTTTTTTATGTATGAATTGTTGTTTTTACTTAACAATAAATTTCAAAGTAGACTGGTCCAGTTTCAGAAGATAAACTCCCTGTTCCAGATTTTTAATCTTGATTGAATTTCTGCTGTTCTTAAAAGGATAGTCAATAGTTTGCAATACCTTACCCTGTAAATTATAGATTTCAGCTTTTTTGATGGTCTTAGTGTTTCCTTTTACAAAGATCTCCTGATTGGATATCGGATTCGGGTAGATTTGTAAACTTTCTTTCTCATTTACAGCGAATTCTGAAGATTCTGAAATCAGGCTATTGCTTTGTTTTGCGGTGGATGAATAGCAGGTCCAGCTCAAATTGTCAATAGCCACTCTATTGCTCGATGAAGTGTTGACTAAAGTCACCACAACATTTCCTGAAACATTGATATTGTTGATCGTAGTTGTTGCAGAAGTTGCACTGTAAGGAATTGTTCCAACCGTTGTCCCATTCACTTGTACATTGAAAGTTCCGTTACTTCCCGTGAACTTCAATTGAGTAGTTACCGTTAAAGAACCAATACCATTGCTTAAGGTATTAGATTGTAAAGAACCATCTCTTACTGTAATTGCTTTATTGGAGATCGTTTGATCTGTTCTTGCATCAGTTGCTGTCCAGGTTACGCCTCCGTTCGTCCATGTCCTTGTTAAATAACTTGAAGAACTTGCTGTAGGAATCGTTTCAAACGTTTCATTGACACAATTCGTAGGTGGAGCTACAGTTCCTGAAGTAGTTCCTGAAACTGTTGAACTGTTGGAAGAAGAATTTCCGGCTGCATCTTTGGCAACAACATAGAAATTATATGTTGTAGAAGCACTTAATCCCGTAATCGTAGCAGAAGTTGAGCTTACGGTAGTTTTTAAACTTCCATTCATATAAACTGCGTATGAAGTTACCCCTACATTATCTGTAGACGCATTCCATGCAAGTGAAATACTGCTTGAAGTAGTTCCTGAAACACTCAATCCTGTAACCGTAGTTGGAGCCTGAGTGTCTGATGAAGGTTGCTGAGCCCCCCAGATAAGGTTAACATAATTAGGATTGTCAATGAAAGGATTTCTATTCCCCTGGAAAGTATAAGAAGCATTATTTCTGTTGATTTCCGCCTGAGAAACAGGATCCTGGTTATGCCAGGACATTAGAACATTCAATTCCCAGCTTTGTAACCCCGGATAAGCTGAGCTCCCCAACATATTTCCGGATGTGAAAGAGGAAAGTTTACTCTGATAGCGGGTTACAAAATAAAATATCATTCTTGCGACATCACCCTTAAACTCATCGATGGGTTCAAAAACAGTTCCTGAAAACCCCGAAGAAACAGAATTTCCAAGCTTTGACCCGTTTTTGGAAGTGAAAGTAGCTGTTCCCACTTTCCCGAAAGGATAGTTGGATCTCATCCCGTTTACTTTGCCGTCTGTAGCTCTGATGAAATGAATATCGGAAACCATTGGTGCCGCCTGGTTGAATAAACTTTGCGGGACAATATGCTCACGGTTATAGCAGTTACCCTCTACAGAATAAGTGCCACACTGATTGGTCACTGGTGTGTATTTGTAAGGGTCGGTTCCGGAAGGGTTTTCAGAATAAATGTCTAAAATAGAGCCGTCATTTTCATAATTCTTGTCAATGTCGGTGGTTTTGTATCCCGTCCAAAGTCCACTGTAACCCTTGTCCTGATGTCCGTTGGTAATAATAGAACTTAATTCCGTTTTCAGAGATGCCCCGGACAATCCGTTAGCAGAATTGTAATAACCTGCGGGTGCCTGTGCATAAGACAAACCGCCAATTAAAAGGGAAAGAATAATTTTTTTCATATAGAATATAATTTTCAGTAAGAATACTACATTTTTATGAATGAAAAATTACGACACTGTTAATTTTGAAATGTTATGCATTGAATTTTAAATACATTTGCTGGTACTGATCTAAGTTTTGGTAACGAGTGAAATACAGGATTGAGTTTGAGTCTTTATTGGAGAATCTGTCACCAATAGAAGCAGACTTTAGCCAAATTTCTAAAAGAAAAGGTCAACACATTTTGTGTTGACCTTTGCATATCTGATTTCAGTTTTATTATTTCCTTTGCGGCGGATAATTCGCCATGATTTCTGCCACAATTTCAGGAATCTGTCTTTGTTTAGCACGTGGAGAGTCTACAGAAATTCCGCTTCCGATTCCCTGCCAAACCAATTTGTTGGTTCTTGCATCAATAAGATCAATGATCAAGGCACCTTCATTATAATTGCTACTCCATGTTCTGCTCATTCCTACTCCCCAACCGAAAGGGCCGCCCCATCCCCACATTCCGTAAGGAGAATTGGTGGTGATATCGGTCACTTTTTTGTGATTGGCTTTTACATTAATGATCAAATCAGGGTTTTCACCGGATGTAAGACCTTTGCTTTGTATTTGTTTTGACAATTCATTCAAAACTCTGTCTTTATCAATGTCATTCAGCTTCAGATCATCAATTCTCAGTTTATAGGTCTTGTAAGAATTGAAATTGGCCGTTTCGGCGTAGTCTGAACGTACCTGGAAAGGGCTGCATGAAGTTAAACCTAAAGCAGCCGAGGCTAACAAAATAAAAATATATTTTTTCATTTATTTATTTTTTTATCGTTTTTAATGAAGGTATCTGTCTTTTTATCATATCCGTAAGGACAATGTTTACAGCCACTTTTACAGCAATATCCTCTTTTCAGGTGAAACTTTTCTGTAAAAACCTTGTATCCCTGTTCATTATAGTAAAAATCCTCATTTTCTTTGATGTCAAAAAGAGCCATAAGTTAAATCTTGATCAAAAAATTTTATATTTGTTATTATGATAATTGTGTGCCAAAAGCCATTAAAAAAACTTAAAATTAACGGCATTGCTCTCTTTCCCTTTATCTTCATTAGGAAACCCGAAGATAAGGAAAATAAAATACTTATCAATCATGAGAAAATCCATCTAAGGCAGCAATTGGAATTACTGGTGGTCTTCTTTTATATCTTCTACGTGATCGAATATTATTACTGGTTTTTCAGGTTGAAAGACAGCTTTATGGCGTACCGGTATATTTCGTTTGAAAGAGAAGCTTATGCTATGGAAAGAAATTTGCATTATCTTCAAAAAAGAAAATTCTGGAGCTTTTGGAAATACTTGGGCAATTCCTAACTCTATTGCTGTTTTTCCCATTCCTGATCAAAATCTTTCTGTGTTTTTGATGGCGGAAAATAGTGATCATGGTTTCTTTGAATATCATAAGAAATGGCTTTGTCGATCAACAAATTCAGATCCGGGATGATCCAGTCGGGAGAACCTTTCTTTTCCTGTCCGTTGGTGAAAACTTTCACTGCTTTTCCGTCTTTCATTACCACTTTCATTATTAAACAGGGATCCATATAGCCTGAACATGGATGACCAGTATAAACTTTTTCCGCAATAGTTCCGTCATTAAAAGTAATTTTCAGTTCAAGGTAATTCCTGGGTTGGGTAGATTTTACGCCATACCGGGAATAGCTTTCAATGGTTCGGATGGTTTTTAAATAGGTAATAGTGTTTTGCCGGCTTTCAGGAATGTAGCCGGGATACATAGTACTTTGGGTGTGATCTTCAATTTGCTTTTCAATTTGTGTATTAAACATATGAATGACCTTATCATTCTGCTTATCGGCTATGTCAAATTCAGAACGGGAAGTAAACAGATCTCCGAGAAATACGTAGGTGAGAACTCCTGCAAAAATAAAAATGAGCAATGCAGACAGGAAAGTGGTCGTTTTTTTCATAATGATATTTTAAGTTTTGTTTAACTAATTTATTAAAATAAATTCAGGAAATTTGCATCGATGAAACTTCCGGAAATCCATATTCCCATTGTTGAAATTCCAATTGGGAAAAAAGTGAAGCTCTTTATGAAAAGAGAAGATCTTATTCATCCTCAGATCTCGGGAAATAAGTACTGGAAACTTTTTTATAATGTCAACCATTATATAGAAGGCCATCATCAGAATCCCTGTTTAATTACTTTCGGTGGAGCTTATTCCAATCATATCGCAGCGGTTTCTGCAGTAGGGAAATTATTGAAGATTCCTGCTTTGGGCATTATAAGAGGTGAGGAACTGGAAAGAAGCTGGCAGGAAAATCCGACTTTGACCTTTGCTTCAGAGAAGGGTATGAATTTCAGATTTGTAACCCGGGAAGAATACCGAAACAAAGAGAAATTAACGAAAGCCCTGCAAAATGAATTTCCCGATGCACTGATCATACCAGAAGGAGGAACGAATAAAGAAGCTGTAGAAGGCGTGAAAATGATGCTGAATAATGAAACAAAAGATTTTGATTATCTTTGCACAGCAGTTGGAACCGGCGGTACCATTGCAGGGATTTCAAAATTTTGTGAAGAGAACCAGAAAGTTATAGGATGTATGGTGGTAGCAGATTCTTCTCTGGAAAACAAAATTTATGAATTAACCTTGAAAAAAAATTTTAATCTAATAGATTCAGGTTTTGGAGGTTATGGTAAAATAAAAGATGAAAACATCCGTTTTATCAATGATTTTAAAGTGAAATACGGGATTCCCCTGGAACCCATTTATACGGGAAAGATGATGCAGACGATTTTTGAACAGATTGATGAGGGGTATTTTCCTGAGAACAGCAAAATATTGTGCTTTCATACCGGGGGCTTGCAGGGGATTGAAGGAACCAATTTGCTTTTGAAAAAACAAAACAGAAATTTAATTATATAAAGTAAAATTGAAAAACATGAAAAGACTTTTCTTGCTTATAAGCCTTTTAGTTTTATCAAAATTCTCAGCTCAGACCTGGGCTACTGAAGATCAATACATCCAGAAATTTGCTCAATATGCCGTAGAAGAAATGGAAAAATATAAGATTCCAGCTTCTATTACCCTTGCCCAAGGACTTTTAGAGACCGGGGGAGGGCAGAGCAGACTGGCTCAGGAAGGCAAAAACCATTTTGGGATCAAATGTAAAGAAAACTGGACCGGAAGAACGATGAAACATACCGATGATGCTCCTAATGAGTGCTTCCGTGTATATGACGATCCGAGACAATCGTATGAAGACCATTCCATCTTTTTAACGACCAGAAAATATTACGCGAATCTTTTCAATCTTGACATGAAAGATTACAAAGCTTGGGCGCATGGCCTTAAAAAAGCAGGATATGCAACCAATCCGCGTTACGCCTCCATCCTGATCGGTAAAATTGAAAAATATAAATTATACGAATTCGATAATACCAATTCTAAAGAAGTGTTGTATGCCGTTCTTAAAATGTATCCCGGCTTAAGAGATGACAGAACCTTTATGGCGCAGCTGGAGCCTGCCAAAGTGACTAAGAAAGATCCGGTAACCGTAAATGTTCCTTACAAGCAGACTTCTTTTGCCCAACAGCAAAAAAGAGTGGAGAAGATCAAAACAAAAGCGGAAATCCTTAATTCTATTTTAATTAAAAGTCACCCAAATGAAGGGTTGAAATACATCATCATTCCGGAAGATACCAATATTCAGTTCATCGCCAATAAATTCAAAATCAGTGAAAGTAAACTGATGAAATGGAATGAATTGGATACTGATGTTTTACACAAAAATGATATTGTTTTCCTTGAATCTAAAAATTCCGATGGGAATAAGCCTACTTACAAAGCGGAAGCAGGTGAAGATATGCATGACATTGCTCAAAAATTCGGAATCAAATTGAATAAATTATATGCTAAAAACAGAATGGATGAAGGTCAAAAACCATCCACGGGGCAGCTGATTTATTTAATAGACAAAAAACCAAGAAACTAATTTATTAAGTTGATAGTTTCTAGTTAACAGTTGTCAGTTCCTATAACAACAACTATCAACTACCAACTATCAATCAGCAACAAAAATATGAGATACCAAAGAAGTTCGGCTTTATTTGAAGAGGCTTATCAATACATTCCGGGAGGAGTAAACTCACCCGTTCGTGCATTCAAATCAGTAGGAGGAGTTCCTGTTTTCATGAAATCGGCAAAAGGAGCTTACCTTACCGACGCTGATGATAATACGTATATTGATTATATTAATTCCTGGGGGCCGGCTATTTTAGGGCATACCCATCCTGAAGTGCTGGAAGAATTGAAGATCCAGGCTGAAAAAGGCTTTTCTTTTGGAGCTCCTACAGAGCTGGAAACGGAAATTGCCAAATTCATCACGGAAAATGTTCCGAATATTGATCAGATCAGAATGGTCTCTTCAGGAACGGAAGCTTGTATGAGCGCGATCAGACTGGCTAGAGGATATACGGGAAGAGATAAGATCATCAAGTTTGAAGGTTGCTACCATGGCCATTCAGACTCGTTTCTAATTAAAGCGGGAAGTGGCGCAGCAACTTTCGGGAACCCGAATTCTCCTGGAGTTACTCAAGGAACTGCAAAAGATACACTTTTGGCCCATTACAATGATTTTGAACAGGTGGAAGATTTGTTCCGTCATAATCAAGGAGAAATTGCTGCGGTAATCATTGAACCGGTAGCCGGAAATATGGGTTGTGTTCTTCCGGAGAATAATTTCTTACAGAACTTAAGAAAAATCTGTGATGAGAACGGGGCTTTATTGATTTTTGATGAGGTAATGACCGGTTTCAGACTGGCATTCGGAGGGGCTCAGGAACTTTTCAATGTAAAAGCAGATCTGGTAACATATGGAAAAGTAATCGGCGGAGGTTTACCGGTGGGAGCTTTTGCCGGAAGAAATGAAATTATGGATCATCTGGCTCCGAAAGGAGGTGTTTACCAAGCCGGAACACTGAGTGGAAATCCTTTGGCCATGAGAGCGGGTTTGAAAACCCTTCAAATCATCAAAAATGATGGAGATTTTTTCACCAAACTGAATAAGACAACGGAAACACTGGATTTTGAGATCGGAAAGATTCTCAATGAAAAAGGAATTGCCCATAAAATCAACAGAAAAGGTTCCATGATGTCTGTATTCTTTCATATCAACAGAGTTTCTAATTTTGACGAAGCTCAGGAAGCGAACCATTCTCTGTTCAACAACTTTTTTCATCAGATGCTTAACAATGGAATTTATCTTCCGCCAAGCGGTTATGAAACCTATTTCATTAGTGATGCGATCAAGGATAGGGAAATTGATATGACGCTGGAAGCGGTAAGAAAATTTGAATATTCTTAATAGTAAAAGATAATACAGAAGGGCGGAGTAAAAACTCCGTCTTTTTTTTGTTATTTAAAAATTCAGCTGAAAATTTATCATCTCGTAGGAATCTCAACGGGTGAATGATAAGTATTTGTTTTGGCAAGAAGTATATTTTGTGAATGACTTTAGCTGTAGTCGGTTTTGCTGATAAAGAATTCATTAAAAGATAAACCTGATAAATCATACAGGTAATGTTATAAAACATACAGCCCGATCATCTTCATTCTTTTTACTTTTGTTTTAAATAGTATGAAAATGAACACTCTAAGCAATATATCACGTAAAGATTTTATCAAATGTTCAGCTTTGGCTATGACGGGAATGGCTTTGGCGCCGGGTTCGCTGGCAGCAGCTTCATTGTCTGATGATACAAATATGTCTTTTAAAGGAAAAGTAAGCCTGAAAAATGTCAGATTGGAAACAGGGTTTGAATATGAAGAAGGGGAGGTGATTTCTACTAAAACGGATCTGTTTTCTATTGAAGTTGAAAATGGAAAAATCACTCAAATAGCTCCAAACCGGCCCAACTCAAAAGCAGTTGATATGAAAGGGCTTTTAATGCTTCCTGCTTTCAAGGATATGCATATTCACCTTGATAAAACGTTTTATGGAGACCGATGGCAGGCGGTAAGAAAAAGAACCGGTGGAGTAAAAGGTATGATTGCTCTGGAACAGCAGATGCTTCCGGAAATGCTGAAGAAATCTACACATAAAGCTGAAAAGATGATCGAGCTTTTACAATCAAAGGGAACCTCTTTTGCGAGAAGCCATGTGAATATTGAACCGACCTCAAAACTGGAGTCTTTGAAAAATCTGCAAAAAGCATTAGAGAATAAAAAGAAAACTTTTGGTGCCGAATTAGTGGCCTTCCCACAGCATGGAGTTTATTATACGGATTCTGTTCCTTATTTGAAAGAAGCGGCAGCAATGAATATTGATTTCATTGGTGGAGTAGATCCGTTTACGATTGACGGTGCCATTGAAAAAACTATTGATTTTACCGTTCAGCTAGCATTGGATCACAAAAAAGGAATTGATATTCATTTGCATGAAAGTGGCGAATCCGGATTGAAAACGGTGGAATATTTGATCGATAAAGTGAACGAGAACCCGGATTTGAAAGGCAAAACTTATCTGAGCCATTGCTTTGTTTTAGGGAAACTGGATAAAACGAAGCAGGAGGAAATTGCAGAAAAGTTGAGTAATGCTCAGATAGGAATTGTTTCAACGATACCTTTCGGAAGCCTGATTATGCCGATCCCGACTTTATATAAGCATCATGTAACAGTTTTAACGGGTAACGACAGTATTGTAGACCACTGGAATACTTTCGGGACGGGAAGTGTGCTGCAAAAAGCTAATTTAATGGCTCAGCTGTATGGCTATTCAACAGAATTTTTATTATCAAGAAGCTTAAAACTGGCGACAGCCAATATGTTGCCTTTAGATGATAAAGGAAACCGGCAATGGCCTAAAGTAGGAGACCAGGCCAATCTGGTTTTCCTGAATGCAAGCTGTTCAGCCGAAGCGGTTTCGAGAATTTCAGATGTAGAATCATTGATTCATGAGGGAAATATAGTGTTTTAATTAAAAAGAATTCGATGAAAGTTTTATTCTTCTTTTTGTTTTTCAGCATGATGAATGCCTGTGGAATGTCAGATAAAAATTCTATGAAAAATGGTATGCAACAGAATGTGATAGATTTAGTAAAAGAAAATAACGTTGAAGGGGTCAAAATTGCTCTTGAAAGAGGAGCTGATGTTAATACCCGGGATAAAAGCAAACGTTCTTTGTTATTAATTGCAACGGTTAATAAACAGGTTGAAATGGCTAAGCTTCTGGTTTCCTTCAATGCAGATGTCAATCAGCAGGATGATCACTTGGATAGTCCGTTTTTATATGCAGGAGCAAGCGGGCAAACCGAATTAGTGAAGTTATTTTTGAAGAATGGAGCCCGTTTTGACATTTTCAACCGATATAATGGAACGGCTTTGATTCCTGCTTGTGAAAGAGGCCATGTGGAAACGGTAGCAGTGTTGGCGAATACAAAGGCATTTCCTATTAATCATGTTAATAGATTAGGATGGACTGCATTAATGGAGGCGGTAATTTTAGGAGATGGCAGTCAGAAATATCAGGAAATTGTCACTATTCTGAAAAACAGAGGAGCAGATTTAACGATTCCGGATAAAGATGGAATAACTCCTTTACAGCATGCAAAATCATTAGGCTTTAAGGAAATAGTCAAAATTTTAGAATCATAACCGTTAAAATTCAATATTCCTCGCTCAAAATTTATTATTTTTAAGTGAAAATTGAGCGTTGTGAATCATCAGTCAGAATATTTTCCGGTTTTAGGAATTAAAGAGTTCAGTGAAAAACAGTCACAGGGTTGCCAATTGTTGTTTCATGAGCTGTCTGGCGAAAGGAAGATTGATGATCCGCATAAGCATGATTTCTTTATCATTAACCTGTTTGAAAAAGGGAAAGGAATTCATACGATTGATTTTAGGGACTATCAGATTGATACGTATCAGATTCATCTGGTTTTTCCTGATCAGGTTCATCAATGGTCGATAGAAAAAGAAACCATAGGTTACCAATTGATGATCAGTCGCGAATGGTACGAAAGCTTTCTGCCTGCTTTACGTTTTTCCGCTTCATATTATCAAACGCATCCGGTATTAAATATTTCTGCGGAAATGTTTCAAACGATCCTGTATGAATTTCTGGCAATAAAAAATGAACTGAAAGGAATACCGGTATTTTGGGAACTCATTCAAAAACGTAGTGAACTGATAGGATTATTGGTGAGTAAATCAGTTGAAACCCTCTTCCTTGATTTTGAAGTTTATAGTTCAAACCGTATTATCTCCAAATTTCTGAACTTGATAGATGAGCATTTCAAGCAAGAACGTTCTGTATCTTTTTATGCGGATAAGCTTAATATTTCTGCTAATTACCTGAATATTGTCTGCAGAAAGAATCTTAACGCTTCCGCATCATCTCTTATTCAGGACAGAATCTTGCTGGAAGCCAAACGTCTTTTGAAAGTCTCCAAAATGTCCGTAAAAGATATTGTCTACGACCTGGGATTTTACGATCATGCCAGCTTTTCAAAATTCTTCAAGGTACAAACCGGAATGACACCTTCCCAGTTCAAAGAGCAATAATCTGTACAACAAATAGAATAATTGATACATCTGAAATACACATCGACAGAGGTAATTTTGTTGGCTGAATACCTGTAAAGTTTTAAACCTATATATTTTTTAAACTTGTCTTTGTAAAGTAAAGAGCCGTCAGGAAATAATTTCCTGACGGCTCTTTCAATTTGATATGAAGAAACTATTATAACTTTAAATTATTGTAAGGCAGATAAAAGGTTAACTCCATCTACAGTAGCCCAAGCTCCTCCTGTTAAAGAAACTTTAGAAACGCTTGCTGTATTAGTGAATGTTTTTCCTCCATTTGTCTGAGCATATCCCCAAACACCGGCATTATCTGAATTTAGATAGTTAATAGGCTCTACTTTCACTTTTCCGGTAAGGACTTGGTTGGTATTGGTAGCATCATCCTGGATAAGAACAGCATAAGCATTTTTACCACCAGTGTTTTTATATCCACTTATGTACACATTAGAGAAAATACCAGTACCTTGTCTCTTGAACTGAATTGCAGAAATTTCTACAGACCCTGCTACTTCCGGATTTGTATTTGCATCCCTGATCAAAGTGATATTGGAAATTTTTGGAGCTGTATTATCTACGTTTGCAGAAGCTTCAATCTCCATTCCGAAGTTACCTGTTACGGTCTGGAAAGCAAACCAGTTGCTATTGTTTTGTCCGCTCCATGCGTCTTGCCAGTCGAAAGAATCATCATAGTTACCATAAGCTACAAGGTTTTTTGCACTTACAGTACCTCCGAAGAACTCATATCCGTCATCAGTTCCTTTATACGCTACTAAATTTTCCAAAATAGTACCATCACCTACAGCGTAGAATGTGAAAGTATTAGTTTCAGAGGTTCCATCACTGATTTTTTTACCAGCATATTCTACTCTTACATATTTTAAAATACCTGAACTGAAGTTAGCATCATTTCCACCATATGTGATTGCATTTCCATCTTCAGATACTGCAGAGGAATTTCCATTCACAGCTTTAATAGGAGCTCTTCCGTAAAGCGTTATTCCGCCCCATCCACCAGGAGTTTTAGCTGCAGTTGTGAAAACGATTGGCTCGCTGGCAGATCCTAAAGCAAGGATTTTTCCACCTTGTAAAACAACTAAACTTGATGTAACCGCTGTAGACACGGTGAATGTTGCTCCTGCTTCGATAGTAAGAGTTGCCCCGTCAGCTACTTTTACAATACCTTCTAATGTATAATTACCTTTTTTTATTGTCAAATTAGAAGTGATATCACCGGATAATTTTGCTCCGTCAGGTAAAACCCCTGCATTCGTTCCCGGGGTATTGATTGTACCATTACCACCGTCTTCATTTACTTCAATGGTACATGAAGAAAGGCTCAAAACTAATGTTAATGATAATAATGTTAAAAGATTTCTTTTCATTTTATATTAAGATTTTATTTTATAAGTTAATTTTTAAAAAGTGTAACCAACGGTAAGGTTGAATGTTGTTCCTCTATAGTAGTTGACAAAAGTATAATTGTCGTCAATTTTTACCGGGTAATAATTTTCGTCACTCAGCTCTATACGATATTTTGAATTTAATATATTCTGAACGCCAAATTTTATATTCCAGTTTTTGGTGAGTTGGTTTTGATATACCAAGTCTAATTGATGGAAAGGTCTTTCAAAATATTCACGTGAACCCGAAGATCCAACGGCAAATATTTTAGATCCGGATACATTATAGACAAGAGAAAAAGTCTGACTCAGGTTTTGTGAGTTTTTATACTCATATTTTAAATCTGCATTGATGGTATAAGGCGCTGCTCCCTGTAAACCCCTTTTCTTGAGCTGATCATTGGTAAACCCGTCTGGTCTTTCAAGTTCCAGCTGCTGCTCACTTCTTTCAACGTTAGAATACATAAAAGTAGCATTGGCTCCCAAAGTAAATCTGTTTAATGCTTCAGAAAATCTACCTAAATTTAAAATTCCTTCCAATTCTATACCCGCAATATCAGCTTTTTTTGCATTATAGAATGTAATGACAAGACCACTTGCGTTACCTGAGTTTGCTATGGATCTTTCTATGGCTTTGTCAATTCTTTTTGCAAATAAATTAACGGCAAACATTTCTTTATTAGTAGGGAAGTATTCCCATTTCAGGTCTATATTGTAGTTTTCACTGTTTTCAATATCTTTATTACCTACAACTGATGAGTTATCAGGATTGATATATTCAATCGGCATAGTTTCAATAAGAACTGGTCTGGTAATTGTTTTACTCAGGGATAACCTTAAGTTGTTCTTAGAGTTAAGTGATTTTTTGATTGACAGGGAAGGTAAAAAATAGTTTTTATTAGGAGTTAGGTTTTCAGTATTAGAATTACCAATTCTATTAAACCTAATTATTCTCATATCATTTTCAAATCTACCACCCAATAAAATATCCCAACTGTCATTAGGTTTGTAATCTATATTGGCATATCCTGCATTTACAAATTGATAAATATTCGACAGGTATCCATAAGCATCACTTCCTTCATTATAGTATAAATTTCCACTATTTATTGAGGAATCCAAAACAGATTGAGGCTTGTCTATATTAATATAGGCTTGTGTGTTCCCCCCGGCACCCGGGTTTCCAAAAATAAAACGATAAGTGTTTTTTCTGATGTCTGAAAAACCATTATAACCTATAGCCAACTGTAAAGGATAGTCCTTACGTTCGCCTTTTTCTCCCAAAAATACGGAATACTCACCATAGGCTGATCCATAAAATCTGCCGTCAACATCTAGATATTGCCTGATAAAACTATTTCCTCCGTAAGAGATAACAGCATTATTAAAATCTTCAGGAAGGGTAAGCTCAAATATTTTTCGGTCAGGTTGGCTGTAATTATTCATAACGTAGCTACCTCCTGCCTTAAACTGATGTCTTTCTCCTATTTTTTGAGATGCCGTTAATTGCAAATCTAAAAACCTTGAAATATCCTGTTGGTTGGTTCTGAAAAAACGAATGTCCTGAACGGAAAAGTTTTTAAATCCAATATTATCTTCAATGATATTATTTGAGTTTTGAAGATATATAGCATTTACATTAATATTTGTTCCTTTGTTTTTATACCCTAATCCTAATAAAACAGATGATTCTAATTCGTATTCATAAATTTTTCTGTTAAGACGGTTACTCGCTTCAATCTGCTTTCCATTATCTCTAAATTGATTGTTTTCACCTTCCCGATAAGAATACTTTGATCCTTGATTTAATGAAAATAATAAACCTAAGCTACCTGTTTCCCCTGCTTTTATTTTTTGAACAGTAGTAAAGCCAATGCTTGTATTGGGTATTGGTTTAATATTATCTACATTCCATGAATCTTTAAATGAAGATAAAGACTGTTCTTTTGAGAATATATATCCATTAGGTCTTGAGTCTCTTACCTCATCAGGTAATCTTCGGTCTCTTGAATTTAATCCCAAATAACCTTTAATACCGCTCGCCCCTTCAGCTACCTTAAAATTATCTCTGAATGTACTTAAGGTATTTACCCCAACACTGAATTCTACTTTTGAAAACGCTTTGTCAATCGTTAAGGTTTCAATATCGAAAGTTGCTCCTGCGAAATCTCCGTAAAGATTGGAGTTAAAAGTTTTATAGATATTAAGTTTTCCTACAACATCTGTCGGAAATTGCTTTAATGCAATGATTTTTTGAAAAGGGTTGTTAGATGGAGAACCAAGACCATTGATCAATAGATAATTGTATCTTTCTTCCAATCCTCTTACGAAAAGTCCTCTTCCTTCTACTGCAGTGATTCCGGTTACCTTAGTAAGACCCTGTTCTACATTGGATATTCCTTTTCTGGAAATTTCTTCAGCACTTACAGCCTGTTTTTGTATAATGGCTTTTTTTTGTTCCCCAAGTACGGCAGTTTCTGTTTTCTTGTTGCTGCTTCCCTGTACTACTACGCCATCAATTTTATTTTCCTTTTTTACAGTATCCTGCTTGGTTTCCTGGGCATAAAATACTGATCCGGACAAAAACAAAACGGCAATGCTAAGCTTATGAATTTTCATTATTTACTTTCTTTATTTACACTTAGATTCTTTCGGTGCAAAGGAATAAAAGAAAGGTGTTGTAAATGGTTTAGTAAAATTTAATTTTTTCTTAACTATATATTAACAAAACAATATTATTGTTAACTTTATGTGAACGATAGTGGATTTATTAATCTGTCATTCAAAAATTATTAACTTTGACTCAGTAAAAATTAAAAATGAACCAAAAGAAAATACTCTTAATAGACGATGAACTGGATATTTTAGAGATTCTGTCTTACAATTTAGAAAAAGAAGGTTATGACATTTATACTGCTACCAATGGCAACGAAGGAATAGAAAAAGCGAAGGATATTGTTCCTGATCTTATTTTATTAGATGTTATGATGCCTGAAAAAGATGGTATTGAAACCTGTCAGGAACTTCGTAAAATTAAAGAGCTTCAGAAAACATTGATCGTTTTTCTTTCTGCCAGAAGTGAAGAATTTTCCCAATTGGCAGGATTCCAGGCTGGGGCCAACGATTATATTGTAAAACTGATCAAACCGAAAATCCTGATCTCTAAAGTAAACGCCTTATTACAATTAACTTCTCAGGTTTCAGATAATGCCAAGCTGATTGAAATCGGAGACCTGGTCATAGATAAAGACAACTTCAGGGTTTCTAAAAACGGACAACAGTTCCTGCTTCCTAAAAAAGAATTCGACTTATTGTATCTTTTGGCATCAAATACCGAAAAAGTTTTCAAAAGGGAAGAGATCCTTGAAAAAGTCTGGGGTAATGATGTAATCGTGGGAGAAAGAACCATAGATGTTCATATCAGAAGATTAAGAGAAAAATTAGGAATTAACACCATTCAGACCCTGAAAGGAATAGGCTACAAGCTGATCGTGTAATTAATTCCTGAAAAAACTTATCTTTATATCAACCAATAAAACGTTGTAAAATTGAAATTTTACAGACTTACTCTCGTCGCCTCGTGTCTTCTGACACTGGTGATGTTTCTTTTAGTGATTATTTTTGATTCACTAAAGGATATTTATTACAGAACCCCCTTCTTCAAAATAGGCCTTTTCATTTGCATAGTCCTTATTTTTATCATTAATTATGTTGTACTGGAGTTGCTTTTTAATTATTATGGTAAAAAGCAGGTGCGTACCATTTCTGAAATCCTTCCACAGGAAATGGTAAATGATAATGACGAAAACATTACCATCAAAGAACTGGGAGAAAGATTCTCCGACCTTAATCAGCAGAAGGTTTCCCAGATCGATATGATGAAAGAAATGGAAAGCTATCGTAAAGAATATATAGGGAATGTGTCCCACGAGCTTAAAACTCCTTTGTTTTCCATTCAGGGATATGTAGAGACATTAAGAGAAGGCGGAGTGGAAAATCTCGGTATCAGAGACAAATATTTAGAAAGAATCGGAATTTCTGTGGAAAGGCTTATTGCAATCGTTACAGATTTAGATATGATCAATAGGCTTGAAGCGGGAGAAATCAACCTTACGGTTTCCAGATTCGATGTCAATCTTCTGATCAAAGAGATATTTGACCTTCTTGATCTCGAAGCTGAAAAAAACAATACTACTTTACAAATCCAGACCCTGCATCCGCAGATTTTTGTGGATGCTGATAAACAGAAAATTTCACAGGTCTTTATCAATCTAATTTCCAACGCCATTCATTATGCCAACAGACAGGAGGCAAAAGTGGTGGTAAAAACCAGTGTTCTTAAAAATAAAGTGCTTATTGAAGTCATAGATAACGGGATGGGTATTAAATCCGAAATCCTGCCCAGAATTTTTGAGAGATTCTACCGTGTTGAAACCAGCAGAAGCAGACGCGAGGGTGGCTCCGGATTAGGGTTGGCTATCGTAAAGCACATCCTTGAAGCTCATAACGAAAACATTACGGTAGAAAGCGTATATTTAGAAGGAACCAAGTTCAGTTTTATGCTCGAAAAAAGTAAATAACTCCGCAAAATGTATGAAAAAAAAATATTTTAAAAAATTCTGAAATATTTTTTTGTGACATGTCATTTATTATATATTTGCAACAGAAATTTATCATAATAATAAGGCAAAAAAGAAATTTAAAAAACTGGTATGGTTTACAAAATCCGCGTAATATTAGATGCGAAAGAAGACATTTTCCGTGATATTGAAATCAAAGGAAAACAGACTCTATGGAACTTACATTTAGGAATTAAAAGTGCATTCAGTCTTCAGGGAGACGAGCTTTCCACTTTTAATTTACTGGAAGAAGACGGAACAATCGTGAAAAGCGTTCCGTTGGAAGACATGAGTGATGATGGAGATGGAGAAATTATGTCGGATGTTTATATTGATGAAGCATTTGAAAGTATAGGAGATAAAGCTCAGTTTCAATATGGTCTTCTTGATCTTTGGGAATTCTTTTGTGAGCTTGTTGAAATCATTGAAGAAACAAAAGGGGTAAATTACCCGATTACCGTATACAGATTTGGAAATGTTCCTTTGAAAGCGCCGGGCAAAAACGGAAGTGCAGGAGGTTCCAAAAGGAAATCGGCGATGCCTCTAATGGATGATGATTTCAATTTTGATGATGACTTCTCCACCGGGAACTTTTCAGATGAAGATGACAGTTTTGATGATGAGGAGGAAGAAGATTACAACGATGATATCTTTGATGACGAGGAGGAAGATAACGATGAAAGATAAATACAATATAAACCCTGACATTCAGGGTTTTTTTATACCTTATTATTAAATACAATCACTACTTTTGTTAAAACTTGATTAATGAAAAAAATAATTTTAACAGCAATTATTGGCTTGGGAATTGTATCCTGTGCTGTTCAAAATACAAACAAAAAGACTATGGATTTGCCGAAAGAATGGAAGCATACAACGAATATTTATGAAGTTAATGTAAGACAATATACTCAGGAAGGTACTTTTAAATCATTTGAAAAAGAAATGCCCCGCCTGAAATCCATGGGGGTGAAAATCCTTTGGTTTATGCCCATTACTCCTATTGCCCAACAAAATAAAAAGGGAAGCTTAGGAAGTCAATACGCAGCAGCAGATTATACCTCTATCAATCCTGAATTCGGAACGCTGGATGAATTTAAGCATATGGTGAACGAAGCCCACAGATTAGGATTCAAAGTTATTATAGATTGGGTAGCCAACCATACCGGTTGGGATCATGTATGGACTAAAACCCATCCCGAATTCTATTTGAAAGATCCGGACGGGAAATTCCATATTGCCTCCGGGATGGATGACATCATTGAGCTGGATTATAAAAACCAGGAAATGAGAAAAGAAATGATTGAAGCTATGAAATACTGGGTAAAAGAAACCAATATCGATGGATTCAGATGTGATCTGGCTTCTTGGGTTGAAGTAGATTTCTGGCAGCAAGCCCGTCCTGAAGTGGAAAAGATCAAGCCTCTGTTCTGGATAGGGGAATTTGATGAGCTTGAAAACCCGGAATACGGAAAAGTATTCGATGCAAGCTATTCCTGGACATGGATGCATAAATCCGAAGATTACTACAAAAAAAACCTTCCCTTGCAGGAGCTCAAAGACTTATTGATGAAATATTCTGCCATTGGTGACGGTTCCATGAGAGCATGGTTCACTACCAATCACGATGAAAACTCATGGAATGGCACGGAGTATGAGAAGTACGGAGCTATTGCAAAACCGATGGCCGTATTCTCTGCGACCTGGAATGGAATCCCATTATTATATTCAGGGCAGGAATTGCCCAATATGAAAAGACTGGAATTCTTTGAAAAAGACGTCATTGAATGGAATGGGAATTACCAAATGGCCGATTTTTATAAGACATTGCTGAATCTGAAATCCTCAAATCCGGCCTTGCGTGGAGGAGATCCGAACGTTACCACCTATTTGCTTAATACAACAGCCAATGATAAAATTCTGGCTTATGTGAGAAAAAATGGAAATAATGAAGTTTTTGTTGTTTTAAACATGTCAAAGGAAGCTGTGAATTTCAATATCGAAGATGAACACTTATCCGGCAGCTTTAAAAATGTTTTTGAAGGATCAAAAAGAGATTTCAATGCAGGGAAAGATTTCAGCTTTAAACCTTCGGATTTTGCCGTATTTGAAAAGTAAAATAAAAGTTTGATCAATAGGAGCGGGTTTTAGCCCGCTTTTTTAATCCAATAGAAAAAGGCTTCAGCCAAAATGAAAGAATGGACAAATCTAAAATAGTCAGCACCGTAAAAAATAAAATCTCTGAAAAGATCAGGAGTTTTGAGAATATGATCACAGAAACCCGCGCTTCCAACAACGATACCAAAAGCTCAATGGGAGATAAGTATGAAACCAGCCGGGAAATGCTTCAGCAGGAAATCAATAATCTGCGAAGACAACTCAATGAGGTTCTGCATCAGCAGGAACTTATTCAAAAAGTATCTGCGGACCCTTCTGAAAAAGTACAAAACGGAGCTTTGGTGAAAACCGATAAGGGGCTATTTTATATTTCAGCTTCCGTGGGTGAAATTGTTTTTGAGAATAACAAGATCATGACGATTTCGGATGAAGCTCCTCTGGCAAAAGCGATGATGGGATTAAAAGCAGGACAAACATTCTCCATTAATAATATGCATCATACCATTGAAAACATTTGGTAACTAAATCTAAATTAATATGAAACTTAAAAATATAATCATGCTTCTGTTTTTTCTGGGCAGTATAATGATAGAAGCTCAGATCAGAGCCAATCTTTCCCGGGGATATGATCTGCAGTCCGTTGAGATGAAAATCGGAGACCTCACCGTTACCCTTGACGGCAGCGGGCAAATCGCAGGATTCTATTCCGGAGCTCTCGAAGGAAATGTCGATTATTATGATAATGAAGACTTTGAAAAGTACAGATATGGCAAAGTGAAAAATATCGGAAACATCAGTGTGGATTATTGGAACTCATTAAATGAGACAGATCCTAAATATGGTAAGATAAAAAATATAGAGAATTTAACCGTGGAATATTGGGACGGAATCAATGTTGAAAGAGAAAAATTCGGGAAAGTAAAAAGAATCGGAACTATAGAAATTGATTACTGGACGAAAGATGGTTTCGACGAAAGAAAAACAGGGAAAATTAAAAGCATCGGAGATATTGCTATAGAATACGGAGCTAATGGGCCACTCAATCAAAGCAAATATGGAAAAATAATCAGATTCGGACCGGTAACCTTGGATTATTGGAGTGATACTTTTATGAATAAAAAGAAATTCGGAAGGCTGAAATCCGTTAAAGGAAACAGTAAAAATATCATGGTAGTTTTTTTATAACGAAACGTTTGATAAAATCTAATAGTTTTTCATTTACTTTTTTCTAAATTTGAACCATAAAAATCGTCTTTCAACATGCAGAATTACTTAGACCTTTTACAGCATATTTTAGATAACGGGACAGATAAAACGGACAGAACAGGGACCGGAACAAGAAGTGTTTTCGGATACCAGCTGAGATATGACCTGTCAAAAGGTTTTCCCTTGGTAACGACTAAAAAAGTGCATTTAAAATCCATTATCTATGAATTGCTTTGGTTCTTGAAAGGCGATACCAATATCAAATACCTGAATGATCACGGAGTTTCTATCTGGGACGAATGGGCTGATGAAAACGGAGATTTGGGGCCGGTGTATGGAGCACAGTGGAGAAGCTGGAAAGGAGCGGATAATAAAGTAGTTGACCAGATCTCGGAAGTGATCGATCAGATCAAAAAAAATCCGGATTCCAGAAGATTGATCGTTTCTGCATGGAATGTCGCTGAAATTCCGAATATGGCTTTAGCTCCGTGTCATGCATTATTCCAGTTTTACGTTGCAGATGGTAAATTATCCCTTCAGTTATATCAGAGAAGTGCCGATGTTTTCCTTGGCGTTCCGTTCAACATCGCAAGCTATGCATTATTATTGATGATGGTGGCTCAGGTTTGCGGTTTAGAAGTTGGAGATTATGTTCACAGCTTTGGAGATGTTCATATTTACAACAACCATTTTGAGCAGGTGAACAAGCAGCTTTCAAGAGAACCGAGACCTCTTCCTGTGATGAGATTAAATCCTGAAGTGAAGAATATCTTTGACTTTAACTTTGAAGATTTCACCCTGGAAAATTACGATCCGCATCCGGGAATTAAAGCGCCTGTTGCTGTTTGATTTTGCTGTAATTAAAAGAATGGGAATGTAACAAATTCCTCTGTTTTACGACATATGAGTGAAATTTCTGAGTATGTTCAATAAACTATTTTTCAGTGTCTCCGTTACGGCTTTCAGTTTGGGTTTTGCCCAAAAGATCAATACACAAAAATTAGATCAGTATTTTAAAACTTTAGACGAGAATCATAAAGTAATGGGAAGTTTTGCCATTGCAGATAAAGGAAAAATAATTTATACCAATGCCCTTGGTTTTGCCGATGTAGAAAGCAAAAAGAAAGCGGATATCAATACCGTTTACAGAATCGGATCCATTACCAAAACTTTTACAGCCGTTCTGGTGATGAAGGCGGTTGAGGATAAAAAACTTAGCTTAGATACAAAGTTGTCCGCTTTCTATCCCGAAATAGAAAATGCAAAAAACATAACAGTTGAACAATTATTGCAGCACAGAAGCGGTATCCATAACCTTACAGATGAAGCAGAATTTGGTTCTTATTATACCAGACCTCAGTCTGAAGATCAACTGGTTTCCATCATCAAAAAATATAAAAGCGATTTCCCACCCGGATCACAATATGCATATAGCAATTCAAACTATATTTTGCTGGGATTTATTTTGGAGAAAATATACAAAAAAAGCTATGCGCAGCTTATTCAGGAAAAAATTGCACAACCTTTACAATTGACACGCACACAAGTTGGCGGGAAAACAGAGGTGTCTAAAAATCAGGCGTACTCTTATCAGTATCTTGGAAGTTATCTTCCTTTTCCTGAAACAGATATGAGTGTTCCTGTTGGAGCGGGAAATATCATTTCAACACCCTACGAGCTTTTACAATTTATCATAAGTCTTGAAGAAGGCAAATTGATCAAAAAGGAAACGCTTCACCAGATGAAAAACTTTTTGGATGATTACGGATATGGAATCATAAGCACTTCATTTGAAAAGCACCAGGGATTCGGACATAATGGAGGAATTGACGGGTTTCAATCATCACTATACTACTTCCCGGATTTGAAAACAGGAGTAAGCTTCGTTACCAACCAGTCAAACTATGATCACGAAGATATTTTCAAAAAAATGATGGAAGCGGCTTTGGGAAAAGATTTTGAAATACCCGACTTTAAAGAAATTGCGGTAAAAGAGAATGTTCTGAAAAAATATGAAGGAGTGTATAAGGCAGAAGAGTTTCCGTTAGATATAAAAATATTCATTGAAAATAAGGTTTTAAAAGGACAGGCTACAGGTCAAGCAGCATTCCCGTTAAAAGCCCTTTCTGAAACGGAATTTGAATTTGATCTGGCAGGAATAAGACTGAAATTTGATGCCGATAAAAAGACCATGGATTTTTCACAGGGAGCCAATCAATTAATCTTTAAAAAACAATAATGAAATATTTAAAAATTACCACTGAAGAAAAAGCTGATATGGAGGCATTAAAAAATGCAGTACTTCAATTAAAAGGAGTAAGTTCAGCGGAAATCATTGATGATGAAAATCCTGAAAGCGAACTGAAAAAGGCATTTGCCAAAACCAAAGAACAGCTTAAAAAAGGCGACTATGAAACATTAGTCAATGATATTTTTGATATATTAACTAAAAATAATCCTAAAAAATAATAATAAATAGACAGATGAAAAAGGCTATTTTATCCATTGCCATACTGGGGATTTTATTCTCCGCCCATGTATCGGCACAAACCGAAACATCAGGAAGAGAGAAAGTATACAGAGCCACTCATACCAAAGTAACGGAGCTGAAACATACCAAGCTGAAAGTAAATTTCGATTACCAGAAAGAACAAATGAACGGGGAAGAGTGGTTAACGGCCTCTCCTTATTTTTACCCTTCCAATGAATTGGTTCTTGATGCCAAAAGTATGCTGATTCATGAAGTAGCCTTAGACAACAACGGCAAAAAGTCTCCTTTGAAATATGAATATAAAGATGATATTTTAAAGATCAGCTTAGATAAAACCTACCAGAGAAATCAGGATTACACGGTGTACATTAAATATACATCCCGTCCGAACGAAGTGAAACAACAGGGAAGTGCTGCCATTAATGATGCGAAAGGACTATATTTCATCAATGCTCAGGGGAAAGATCCGGATAAGCCGACTCAGATCTGGACGCAGGGAGAAACAGAATCTTCTTCCGCATGGTTTCCTACCATTGATAAGCCCAATCAAAAGACAACCCAGGAAATCTATATGACGGTTCCTGATAAATATGTCACGTTATCCAACGGTATTTTAAAAGACTCTCAAAAAGAATCCAACGGTTTAAGAACCGATCATTGGGTAATGGATAAAAGACATTCAACCTATCTTTTCTTTATGGGAGTGGGAGAATATGCTATTGTGAAGGATAAATGGAAGAATATTCCGGTGGATTACTATATTGAAAAAGAGTATGAACCGTATGCAAAGCAGATCTACGGAAATACCCCCGAAATGATCGAATTTTTCTCCAAAAAGCTGGGTTACGATTATCCTTGGGCAAAATATGCACAGATTTCAGGCAGAGACTATGTGAGTGGAGCCATGGAAAATACTACGGCCACACTTCACGGAAGTGATATTCTACAGAAACCGGGACAATTGATCGATGAAAATACATGGGAAGACACCATTGCCCACGAATTGTTCCATCATTGGTTCGGAGATTTGGTAACTGCAGAAAGCTGGAGCAACCTTACTGTTAATGAGTCATTTGCCAATTACTCGGAATACCTATGGAACGAATATAAATACGGAAAAGATCAGGCGGATTATCACCAGATGACCGATGTGAATATGTATATTCACAATCCCGGAGACTTCAAGAAAAATCTGGTGAGATTCAATTATGATTCCCGTGAAGATGTTTTCGATCTGGTAACCTATCAGAAAGGAGGCGGAATTCTGCATATGTTGAGAAATTACCTGGGAGATGATGCCTTCTTTGCCGGAATGACGGACTATCTGAAAACCCATGAATATCAGAATGCAGAAGCACATCAGCTAAGACTCTCATTTGAAAAGGTTTCAGGTAAAGATTTGAACTGGTTCTTTAATCAATGGTATTATGGAAGTGGAAATCCGAAGCTGAACTATTCTTATACCTATGAGCCGGTGAAAAAGCAGGTTTCGGTTACCATCAATCAATCACAGGAACAGGCGTTTGAATTTCCGTTAGCTATTGATGTTTACGACAATGGTAAGCCGAAAAGATATAACGTCTGGGTGAAAGCTGAAGCGAAAAATACATTCAATTTTGATGCTTCCAAAAATCCGGATCTGATCAATATTAATGCAGACGGTATTTTGTTATCAGACATTACAGATACTAAAACACCTGAACAATATCTGATGCAGTTTACCCATTCTAAAGAATTCAAGAGCCGATACAACGCATTGAACGGAATCAAGGATCAGGCAGGAAAAAATCCTGCTGCAACGAAACTACTGGCTGCAGCATTAAAAGATCCGTATTTCAGAGTAAGAATGAAAGCATTGGAACTGATGGATCTTACCAATCCGGAACAAATGAAAGCTTTAGGAGCGGACGTCGAAAAACTGGCTGTTAATGATCCTAAAACGCTGGTTCAGGCTTCTGCAATAGCTGCTTTGGCGAAAACTAAAGATAAAAAATACCTTCCGATCTTTGATAAAGGGGTGAATGCCGTTTCGAATTCTGTAAAAGGAAATTCACTAGGAGCGATTTCAGCCATTGATCCTTCAAGAATAAGCTCTTTGGCGGATAAAATTGACCTGGAAGGAGCTTCTGAGGATTTATTAACTCAACTTTTACCTATTGTCATAAAAAATAAAATTACCTCTCAAATGGCTAATATTGCTCCTATTGCAGCATTTTACC
>NZ_BAAFHL010000021.1:0-56697 GCF_042849955.1 Chryseobacterium barbadense | reverse complement strand
TCACACTGCTTCCGTAAGTAAGTTTAACGGGTTTTTCCTGAGGCGGAAGTTTTCCGAAATGCAACACTTCCCCGTCATAATAAAACTGTTCACCATATGCTTCTGCGATCCGTGCAAGGTAATTGTAATGGGTTTCTTCATACTGTGAGCTGTAGGAAACATTGCCATGTTGTGCGTCTACACGGAAATCAAATTTATTTTGTCCTAATCCTTCCTTAATAACCTGATCGGCAATACTGTTCAAGCTTATTTCCTGTCCGCCGCCAAAACTTTGAATATGAGGTGCTGCATCCAAAAGTATTGTCGGACTGTACCCTGTAAGCACAATATTTCCTAAACTTCCTTTTTCCTGACTGAATCCGACTTCTGTAATAACTCCTACAAAGCTTCTTTCGGGACCGTCCTCTACATCTTTATATTTGAAAACTACAGTAATGCGTTTTCCTAAAAAGTTTTGGGCACCTTCTAAATTATGATTTTCGGCACTGCCTAAAGTGTCGTGCGCAAGCATCAGGTCAAACTCATGATGCCTCATCGCACTTTGTTTGAGTTTAAAATGCTTGAAATGTTTGATTACCTGTCCTTCCACAACGATATCCAGCTTTACCACACGATTGATTCCCAAAATCTGATTTTCAGGAATGGCTTTCGCATTATGTATTTTGGAAGTCGGCTGTTTAGACCACACTTTATTTTCTACCAGAGTGGGTGCTGTAGACTGCATTTTTTGATTCATAAACATATTGGACGCATTCTGAGCTATACCTGCATATGTTTGAGCCTGGGCAATTTTCTGAGTGGCTTTCTGAGTTTTCCCGGCTGTTTTTTCCTGAATTTTCCCGGTAGTTTTATTTATTGCCTGCGTTTTTGCCATTTCTCCCATCTGCTTGCTAATGGAAGGTTTTCCGGCTTTTGGAGCAGGTCCTTTTGACGATTGATCATCTTGAAACATGGCATTTATGTTTTAATTAATATTTTGATTATAGCTTGTAATATTCATGGTTTATACTGACTGAATATATTCAATGGTAATTCTATAGGCGAGTTTAGCTCCATATTGTAGCAGAAACAGAAAAACAGAATAGTAAACTCGGGTGAGTGCACTATTCTGTACCAATTTTATTTTACTAAGATGATGTGGATTTTTAGTTACCGGATCCTCCTCCAGGCCATAATCCTTCAAAAGCAGCATTTCCGTAATTGATCTTCTCTGCACTCACTATAAAGCTGATCAGCATGTTGTTGCTGTCAATAGCATCGAAGTCTACTTCATGCTGGATTACGTACCCATTTTCCCAGTTTAAAGTAATCAATGTTCCTTCTTCGTGGGATTTGTTGAATGTAATTTCTCCTGATGTCGGTTTGTATTTACCGTTAAGTAGGCTTTCCAGGATATCTGATTTATCCGTAGCCTCTACTGTAAGTTTAATGATAGCGTTTGACGGATCTGAAGCTACTCTTCCTGATACGTCTGTAGATCTTGATACGCTGTAATTAAGCTTTAATAATTTTTGCTCTTCGCCGTTGTTGAATTTTAAGATTCCTCTTGAATTGCTTGCCATGATTGTAAATTTTAATCGTTAATAATATTTTGTGATTTGGTGATGTTTAGTATCCCAAAGATAGACCTCTTGTTTCGTTCTGAAAAGTTTTTAAACAGCTATCTTGTTTTTTGTCGTATTTCTACGATTTGATGTCGTAATTCTACGACTTTGGAAATAAACAAATCCATAAAATACTATAAATAAGAAAGTTAACAACATTAAAAAGTCAAGATCACACTTATATTTTTACACAAAATTGGGAAATATTAAGAAAAAATTAAGGCAATTTAAGAAAACTTAAACTGCCTTTTATCATATCTTTATTTACAATTGGTATTCTTGTCTTTATTTTTTTATAAGATTTGCCCAGATGACATTTTACAAAATCTAGCATTTATTTGAGCTCCTTTATTTTACCCGTTTCTCCATCCATAGTATAAATTAGTGGTAAAAAAGCTGGTGGTTCTCCTATTCCATCAAAAGGAGGTGTATTGGGTTTTCCTTCTTCAATTACGATTGTATATTCCTTTTTATTTTCATCAAAGTGGATTTCGAAAGAAGATTGTCCGTTCTCTAAAAATCTGCCTTTTCCAGTAGAAAAATTGATGATTTTTTTAGTCTCTAAAAATTTTAAAGCATCTTCGGGTTTTATTTTTCCGAATTTTTTATTTTCATCCACTTTTTCAACATTCCCGTTTTCATCATAATATTCTGAAGTATCTACTTTTGTTTTCTCTCCTATGAATGTTTCTTTCTTTTTAATGTTTCCGTTAGCATAAAATTCTTTATATATGGTTTTGAAAGAAGGTTTTGGAGGTATTTCAGTATATGTTCCTATTTTATTTTCAATCAGCATCATACTAATAACCGTATCATGTTTTTTGATTATATGTACAGCAGATTCTCTTTTTTTATATTCTTCAAAATCAAATTTTTCTATCATTTTATTATTTTTCTTTTTATCGCTTGATACATCTTTATTTTGACCATTGCATGATACCAGCAACAACAATATGCTGATAAAAACCATCTTATTTATTGTTTTCATTTTTTAGCAGTTTGAAAAATTACTTATACTTTAATTTTACTGTTTAAAACATTCCACTGCCATATAAATAAGCAAAATCTTTCAATGCCGTCAATATGGCTGTAATCCATTAAATTATTGGTTTTTTTTGCCTCATAGGTATATTTCGGGACACCACCTCCTTTACTTACACTTGCAAAAGTATGAGGTAAATACATTGCGTGTATGGTTTCGTGTGCGATAGTAGCCTTATTATGTGTTCCAAATTGAACGCATGTACTCCAGCCATAGTTTGAAAATCCATTCCAGTTGGCCTCTTCTCCTATAAAATAGAGAACATAGTACCCTTTATATTTATCTCCGAATTGATCTTTAAGTTTTCCTTCAAGATAATCTTTCATTCCAGTAATATTGGTTATTTTTTGTCCAGGTTTTTTATTTTGCAATACTCCCATACTCGTAAATTTTGTTTTGAACTTATTTCCAAAAAAATTACCTGTACAGTCTAAAACATCTTTTTCCAAAACAATATTTGGCGTTACCAGAGCCTGATTGCAACAATTAATAAAAAATTCTTTCCCTCCCGGAGCAGGGCTTCCCGTTTTTATTATTCCTGATATATTAGTACTCACATTAATGAAAACCACATTAATATTTTTTCTAAATTCAGATGAATTAGGATGTATCCTTAATGCTCCACAAATTTCACCATCTGCTTTTACATACAGTATTTGTTCTTTATCAAAGCTTTCTTTACAGGTAATTTTCAGATATTCAAACTTGTCATATTTACCTTTTTTCACATCTCCTATCTCTTTCTTATTAAGGCTCAGATATTTTTCTGCACCTTTATCCCGGAATTCGAATGAAAGTTTTTTGGGTTTCTCCTGTATCTCGATTTTAAGATTAAATGTTGCGGTTTTACCTTTAAGTAATGTTAATGTAGGAATAGGATACAGATATGGTTTCTTGTTTACTTTTTTCCATGTCAGAGAGAAGCTTTTATAACTCTTAAGCTTCTTATCATACATAGCCAATTCTTTTCGAAAATTGTTATTCCATTTATTGGTATCATCGAAAGGTGTAACATTATCTGGTTTGTAATATTTCCCCATAATTCCACCAAACCAGTTATCTCCCTTTTGTCCGGAATCTCCGACTCTTAACCAATCAAATCCAAAATTGGGACTATCTTTATATTTATCATGGGGCCTGAACTGCACTAAACATTTCGCTTTTATTTCTCCTGCTGATGGCTTTTCAGGATTTCCATCTTTTTTGATTACTGTTTCACTTTTTTCCGAGTGGTATTCTGCCGAATACTCCCGGATATCGGTCTCGGAATAATAGTTAAGGTCTTCTCCTACACTTTCGAATATCTTACCTCTTACAATTCGTATTCTGCTCATAAGAATTCAGTTAATAGTTTTTGCCTTTTTCTCCGCTTTTATTTTCAATATTGCTTTGGGCATGTTTCACGATTTTACCATTGCTGGAAGTTTCTATTCCTCCTTCACTGTTGACAACGGTTTTGCCTTTTGCAGTTTGCGTGTGTACATCCCCATCAATCATCTCCGTTAGCTTACCTGTGATAAATACGCTTGCATCTCCCACAACTGAGGTAAGTTTCATGGCTCCCACGCTCTGGGTATTATTCATACCAATGCTGTCGGATTTATTCATTCCCACTGTTGTCGTCATGTTTTCTCCGACATTGATGTTCATATTTCTACAGTTCAATGTCATGGTTTCCGGGGCAGTAATGGTGATGTTGCTTCCTGTGGTATCCAGGTGGATTTCATTTCCTGATTTATCCGTAATGATGATACTTTCATCCTCGGTAAATACCACTCTGTGCCCGCTTCTGGTTTGTATGGATTTCACCCTGTTGTCTACGCCTCCTCCTAATCCAACACCTCCGTGGAACATTCCTCCCATGACGAAAGGCCTGTCCGGATGGCTGTGCACAAAATTGACCATAACCTGATCCCCAACCTCCGGAACAGCTACATAGCCTCTGTTTTCCGTAACACGGTCTGTACCTCCTGCATCCGGGCTCATTACGCGTACGAAATGAGTTCCCTCACTGTTCTGCCAATCGAATTTCACCTGTACTCTTCCCTGACTTTCAGGATCGGCATTGGATATTACGGTGGCAATCTGAGGTTCTGCCTTCGGAATAGTGAAATCAGGTTTTGGAAGGAAACCTGTATCGGCTGCTATGGATTCAAAACTGCCTTTATAGTGGCCTATGGTGTCGATTTCATGAACAACTTCTGTAACCATTATTCTGGTGAAATAAGATGTTTCATTGGAATCGGGTTTACGCATCTGTACATCTGCAATACAGCCGGGATGTAAGAAAGGAACCGTTGTGCTTCCGGATAGGGAAAATACATTCACGGCCTGGCTTCCCGACGTACTTTTCTGTGAATATTCCACATCGAGATGAGTCGAAGCTTTAATTGGTGCTACCTGTAAGGCAGGTGTTTTATAAATTTTATCATTATGCTCGTAAGCAGTCTTGGCAAGGTCTCCTACATGCTGCACAGGAGTAGCTCCGGACGTCAGCTTTTCATTTTTGCTGCTGTTATAACCGTAAAATTGCGGCTTGGTGTGTACGGCCTTCAATTCTACTTTAATATCATTGACATTGCTTCCGTATAGCAATCTGATAGGTTTATTCTGAGGCGGAAGTTTTCCAAAATGAAGCACTTCTCCGTCGTAATAGAATTGTTCTCCATAGGCTTCCGCCATTCTGGCCAGGTAATTATAGTGCGTTTCATCGTACTGACAGCTGTAAATAATCTGTGAATAATCATTGGTATCCACTCTCACATCGAAACGGCTTTTATCTATTCCCTGCTTTATGACTTCTTCAGCAATAATTCCCATATTAACAGGCTGATCTCCTCCAAAACTCTGGATATGAGGTGCCCCATCCAATAAAATAGTTGGGCTGTACCCTGACAGAACAATATTTCCCAGACTCATCTTTTCCTGGCTGAAGCCTACCCCCGTGATCACTCCCACAAATGTCCTTTCGGGGCTGTTATCAATATCTTTATAGGAGATAACGGCTGTTAACCTTTTTCCTAAAAATTTATTTGCTTCTTCCAGAGTATGGGTCTGACGGCTTCCTAATGTATCGTGAGCTAAAGTGAGCGTGAATTCATGATGACGCTGTGCACTTTGCTTCAGTTTGAAATGCTTATAATATTTGATAACCTTGCCTTCTATGACCAAAGATAATTTCACCAGACGATTGATACCGGTATGGTGATTCTCCGAAACTCTGTCTGCATTCTGAGACGGTTTAAACGAAGGATTTTTCAACATATTTTGTGATTCTGCTTTCATATGATCTGTGTTTGGTAGATTAATAGATATCGCTTAGTGTTTATATATTTCTATTTACTTCCCTGTTTGATGGACCGGGATAATATTTTGTTCTTTTTCAGAAGAAAATCCGGCATTAAATCCATTGGAAGATAGAAAAGGCTTTCTCCTTTGTTTTGAAGTTCCTCCACAATTCCGGGATTCCATGCGAGTATTTCATCCACATTTATTTTAAGTTCGTCTGCAATAACGTCCAGGCTAAAGCCGGCATTAATTTCTGTTTCAGATAATGAGGTATTATTTTTCCGACTTCCGCCCCCAGCAAAAAATACTGTATTCATCCGTGAACTGTTGTAATTGGCTAATACACTTTGCAGCTCACCCGTTGCATAACATGCATTCAGATATTTTTTAACATGATTAATGGTTTCGGCAGGCAGGTATTTATAAAAGATATGATACTGTGATGATCCTGCTGCCGACATCGCTTTGGCAATATTTCCTTCGCCACAGTTATAAGCAGCCACAACGGTAACCCAATTATTATATTTTTTATAAAGGCTTGCCAGAGAAACAACAGCCGTTTTTGTACTTTTATACAAGTCCGTGCGGTTCTGTTCCGAAAGACCATATTGATTGGCATGTGAAGTCATAAACTGCCATACCCCAACTGCTCCTGCATGGGAAGTAATGGTTCTGTCAAAATGAGATTCTATAAGTGCCAAATTCCTTAGGTGTTTAGGCAGTCCTTTTTGAACCAGTGAATATTCAATAAATTCAACAATCTCTTTATTGGAATTAATAATACTTTTGTATCGCTTCACAGTATTTTCAGAGGTATCGGATGCAGAAAGGAACTGGCCTTTCACAATCTGTGACAAGCTTATCAATAATAGTATTAAAAAGATATTTTTGAGTTTCATATTAATTATTTTTAGCTGAGAAAGCGAAGATAGTTAAAGCCATTCTTAGCCTTTTCCTATTTGCTTTCTTTGCTTATCACTCTACTTTCCAGCTTAGTTTTTCTTCCTCTTTGTTCCAATCTGCATGAATGGTCTGTCCGGATTTTACTTCTTCTCTTACAATCATTTTAGAAATCGGTCTGGCTAACTGTGCACGAATGACTCCTGAGATCTGTCTGGCTCCATACTTACTGCTGAATCCGCCCAATGCAAGATTTCTGACTGCTTCATCACTGATTTTAAGAGTCATTCCCAATCTCGTTAACGAAGTATGAAGGGATTTCACCTGGATATTAAAGATTCTTTCCGCAATAGATTCCGTGATTGGGGCAAACGGAATAATTTCTGTAATCCTGGCTAAAAATTCCGGCCTGAATCTTCCGGAATTGGACATAATTTGCATTAATGAAGAGGACTCCGGAATTTTTCCTTCTTCAAACTGCTTAACGATTTCTTCGCTTCCGATGTTGGAAGTAAATAAGATCAAAGCGTTACTGAAGTCTCCTTCTTTACCCAGCTTATCATGTACTTTCCCTTCGTCCATGATCTGTAAAAAAACATCAAAAACAGAGTGATGTGCTTTTTCTATTTCATCAAATAAAACTACGGTATAGGGTTGCTGCCTGATTTTGTTAACCAGCATGCCTCCTTCTTCGTAGCCAACATATCCCGGAGGAGCTCCATATAAGAGCGCTGCGGAATGTTCTTCCTTAAATTCGGACATATCAAAACGAACCATTGCTTTTTCGTCATTGAAAAGCAATTCCGCCATGGATTTTGCCAATTCCGTTTTTCCTGTTCCTGTAGGTCCTAACAGGAAGAATGAGCCTATTGGCTGCCCCGGTTTATTTAAGCCGCTCCGGTTTTCAACAATGGCATCCGAAAGGATTTTCAAGGCATGATCCTGACCTACGACTCTTTTGAGTAAAAGGGATTCCATATTCAGGAGTTTTTCTTTTTCCTGCGCCTGAATCTTCCCGATCGGGATATTGGTTTTTGCTGCCATTACTGCAGCCAACTCCAAACGATCTACTTTTTCTCTTTTCTTTGATGCGTGTTCTAATAATTCCGAATAGGTTTCATCAATAATTACCTGGATCTGCTCCACCGGCATTGAATTGTCAATGGTTGGCTGCTCGCTCAAAGATCCCCACAGAATCGGGCTTATTTTATCTCTTAACAGGTTATACATCCAGATCAGTTCGTCGGCCTTGTCTTTAGGATCAGGATATTCTTCCTGCAAAATGGCATCATATCTTTCTTTCCAGCTTTCCAGTTCTTTTTCGGAAAGTTCATCCAGCATTTTAATGGCCGCCATAGTCCTGTCTAAAAGATCGATGGCTGCATCCGGCAATTTTTTCCCCTTCGCATATCGTTTTGCCAAGCGTACACATTCCGGAAGGGCTGCTCTTTCTACTTCGATATTATGATGCTTTTTATAGCCCTCAAGAAGGACATCGATCATTTTAACACAGGTTTTTTCATCCGGCTCGTTAACGGTAAGAACTTCAAAACGGCGGTTGAAAGCCTGTTCAGGCTCGATGATCTTTCTGTACTCTTCCTGGGTAGTTGCTCCGATAACGGTAATTTCTCCTCTTGCCAGTTCAGGTTTCAGGAGATTGGCAACGTTTCCGATGCTTCCTTTAGGATCCAGGAGGGTATGGATTTCATCAATAAAGAGAATGGCTTTTTCTATTTTTTTGCATTCGTTGATTACTTTTTTAAGACGGTCCTCAATCTCACCTTTATAGGATGTCCCTGCGAGTAAGGCTCCTGTGTCCAACTCTAAGAGAGTGGCATTTTTAAGCATTTCAGGTACATTGCCTTTGGTAATTTCAATGGCAAAGCCTTCTACCAATGCAGTTTTTCCTACTCCCGGCTCTCCAATGATGATCACATTGGGTTTGCTTCTCCGGCAAAGGATTTCCACAAGCATTCTCAGCTCTTTATCTCTTCCGATAATGTTTTCCAGCTCTCCTTTTCTTGCTTGTGAGGTTCTGTCTACACAATAGTTTTTAAGAGAGGGAAATGAGGAATCTGAAAAGTCTGATCCATTGGAAAACAGGGAAGGAAATTCTCCGTTCTCTGATGCTGCAAAAGGGGTGTCTTTTCTATAAAGATTGAATATTTCGTGTTCTCTAAGCGGCAAAGATTTGAGCTGCTGTAAGCTAAAAGCGACTTGTGGCTTAACTATGGCCGTTAAGATACAGATCGGGGTAATCTCGTCCAGTCCAAGTTTCAGCCTGATATCATCAGCTTCTTCCAGAATACGATCTACTGCTTCCCCTTCCTGTATGTCTTCAGGAAGATGAGTGGTTTTAAGATAGTCTTCAATGCGTACATCTGCCCATTCATAGAAATAGCCGGGATCTTTATCAATGTTCTTCAAAAATTCATTAAGTCCGATATCTTTATGCATTAAAGCCTGAAGAATGTGCGGACCATCATAGGTTGCATTGTAATTTTCCCTTGCTATAGACTGAGCAATATGAAAAAGTTGTTTTACTGTTTCGTTGGTTACCAGGACTCCCATTATAGTATTTTTCTCAAAATTTATTAATATCTGTGATTTCGGTGAATTTCTTTGATGCTGTTTTTATTAAATTTCTTCAATTTATAAACTATTATCATTGAAATTTTTATTCTATACTAAGATATTGGTTTTTTTCAACAATATGATAATATATCTTCAAAATGTGATATAGCAGTTCCAAACGGCAGAAATGCAACTTAATCTCACATTCTTTCAATGGTAAAAAAGACCGCCTTTTGGACAGTCTTTTTTATGAATGTTAATTGGTATTCTCTGTTAGTTAACAGGCCAGATTCCATCGAAAGCAGCATTTCCGTAATTGATCTTCTCTGCACTCACAACAAAGCTGATCAGCATGTTGTTGCTGTCAATAGCATCGAAGTCTACTTCATGCTGGATTACATATCCGTTCTCCCAGTTTAAAGTAATCAATGTTCCTTCTTCGTGGGATTTGTTGAATGTAATTTCTCCTGATGTTGGTTTGTATTTACCGTTAAGTAGGCTTTCCAGGATGTCTGATTTATCCGTAGCCTCTACTGTAAGTTTAATGATAGCGTTTGACGGATCTGAAGCTACTCTTCCTGATACGTCTGTAGATCTTGATACGCTGTAATTAAGCTTTAATAATTTTTGACCTTCGCCACCGTTGAATTTTAAGATTCCTCTTGAATTACTTGCCATGATTGTAAATTTTAATCGTTAATAATATTTTGTGATTCAGTGATTGTGTAACAAAGATAAAACCGTTATTTTTTTTTTGAAAATTTTCAAATGCCATTTTTATTTTTTGTCGTATTTCTACGATTTGATGTCGTAATTCTACGATCATAGATTTAAATAACAGTTAAAATATCTGTATTCACGAACTTTTAAAGCATATCGGAAACTGATAAGTCCGTTGTATATTTAACACCATATTGAGAAATATTGTAACTGATTCCTATATCTTTAACGATCCCTGTTTTTGTATAAAGGGTATAATTACCTGTGTAATCTATATTATTCTGGGGATGAGCGTTTTTAAGATCTTGTAATAGGATTATCTCTTCCGAATAATTGACATCTTTTACTTTTTGATTAATGGTTATGGGGATTCTTTCATCGCTAATCAAGTGATCAAATGTGGAGATCCCGTTTGTGAAAACATTTCTTATCGGAGCAAAATACATGGCAATGAAAGTATCTTGCTTCATTCTCTCATCAAAGAGTTTTTCATTCTGCACAACATACTCAAACTCTTCAATGTATAAAGCAGCATACTGATCGGGAAAAAGGTCATACAATCTTTCTTTGATCTGCTGAAAATTATCTGCTACTTCTTTAGTTAAGTTTATTTTAGTTATCTCACCTTTGGCGTTAACCCTGACTTCTACCGGATTTAACGATGTAATGCATTGTATGGCAAGATCAATCATTTTGCTATTATTCTCATCCTGGAAATTGTTTTTTGAAAGATAAAATATGTGCTCATCTTTATCTTTTCGTACCCACGTTAAGGTAACCTGAAAAGAAATGACATTATTATCTTTTTTGTTATCCTGCACAATTTTCACCTGATACTTCATATCTGATTTTTCAGGCTTGAAAATCAGTTTGGGATTAAACTCCGGTCTGGCAACAGCAACAGCATTATTTGTATTGTACTGAAGGATTTTGTCCGGATCAGGAATTAAAACTTTTTTCCCCGGTCTTAACTGATCTATGATATAGTCTTCTTTTGTACAGTGCTGATTATGGTATTCTTTAAGATATTGAGGATTCTCGAGGCTTATTTCCTTAGCAATGCTCTCCAGCGTTTCTCCGGGGAGAATAAAATGAACGATCATAATTTTTACCTGTGTTTATTTTTAAACCTTCTAACTTTCACCGGACGGTTTTTTTATTCTACAATAAATATATAGTTGCCTTTACTGTCTATGATTATTTTTAAATGAATCAACATTCAAATATTTGGAAAGACTGAAAACCGGTCAGAAAGTACAAAGCTGTCTATTAATTAATTTTTTTCAAAGGTAAATCGGTATTTCCGGGATTTATAAAATATATGGGGTCTCCTGAAATATAATATTCATCCTCCAACTTCTCAATATAAATAATTCCCATTTCTTTATATTGAGGATTAAAGTTTATTTTGATCTTATCTTTTTGTACAAAATCGCTTTTAAGATTTTTATAAACTTCCGTTTTACCTCCGTCACTTATATATTTCACTGTAATATTATCAAGTCTGGCAATAGTAATATCGAAACTTGTTTTTAAACCATCCCTGTTTTTTGCAGAAAAGGTGTAACTCCCAATCCAATCTTTATCTTTATGAGACTGGTCTGTATGAGACTGACAAAAAATATTAACAAAAAGTATAAAAAAGCAAATGAGTGATTTCATAATCTTATTTTTTGATAAATTTTCCTGTTGAGTCTATAATATAATTCACTTTCACTTTAGCAGAATCGGCTTCTTTCTTTTCTCCAACAATATCTCCGGCTTCATTAAATTCCAGACCATCAACAGAATGTTTCACAATTTCTATACTGTTGTCTGTTCCTATTTTAAATGTTCTGTAATATTCTGTTTCAAAGGTAAATCTACAGTCAAGCAATAACTGATCTGTCAGATGATTATTAACATAACTGTTGAGCTGGACATTCAAAATTTTAGAATCGTTCTCGCCAAAGGTGTTATAGATAATCACCTGGGCCGTATGAGAATCTGAGAATGTAAAAGTTTTCAGAATGTAATATTTATATTGAGAATCCAACTGAATATTAAAATCATTTTCTTTAAGAGGGACCGACAGATTTTTTTCATCAAAACTTCGGGAAACAAGTCCTTTATATAATGAATCAACTACATAGCTTGTAGAGTCAGCATCAAGTTTGTAATATGGTTTTACATCATCTGAAGTGTATGGTAAATTATTTTTCATTTGGGCTGTACTATCAGTTGTTTCATTAGCTTTATTATTAAAATTATCTTGTTTTGTTGCTCCTTGCTTACAGGAATGGAACAATATCAAAATTACAATATAACTCAGCGTACTCAGTTTCAAAATTTTCATTCTTTAATTTCTTTATAATTAGGTTTATAGCCTTGCAGATGCAAGTGATGATGATGATTCTTGGTATTTTTAGGCAGATGATTCAGGTAATGCACTTTACCGTTTCTTTTATAGCTCCACCCCAGCATACTTTTCCATCCGAATCTATACAAAGCATCATTCCATTTATTCTGACGAACATCATCCAACTTATCGGGATTCGCACTGATATCTAAACTTGTTCCGTCACCAAACATCAGTTTTTTATCTTTCCTCAGATATTTGAAATCTCCATTATTACCATTGATATGACTTACACTGGGGCTAGATGAGCCATCTGCATGGCTAAACCCATTGCAGCTGATATCATTATAATTTACTTCCAGCATCGCACCGAACAAACTGGCCAGTGTTTTCTCATTTACATATTTTCTTGGAGAATCTACATTAAAGGTATACTGATAGGCTCCGTTTCTATAGGTTTTATTTACTTTATCAAAATTGATAAGATTTACTAAAACTCCTTTTTTCCCATTATACATTTGGGTTGGGATAATATCATAAGTTCCCAGCTCATGAACGCCATTATCCTTATCGTGATACACATATTTGTACTTTTTCTTGTTTTCCTCTTTGATAACCTTTGGAATATGTTTTTCAATTCTTCCGTCACTATAGATATGGTAGGTAATGATATCTTTTGCCGTTGCCTGAGTAGCCTGAACGTTCTGACAGGTAAATGTAGTTGCTTTTACGGATTTTCCTTCGTTGTAGAAATCATTAATAGCTTCTTCAAACTCCCAAACGTAAGATTTCCCTTCCTTTCCTTCATAATACTGCTTCCTGCCTTTTTTATCAATCCAATATTCATGTGATTCTCTTTTAAACATCGGATTATCATCATATGCAGCTTTGTTACTGTCATATACTACATAATCTTTTTCTGTTCCGTGTCCACAGGCCTTCGGGTAATTTACAGCCAGATACAAGTCTGTCTTTGTCTTTAGTTTTCCGGCAAATCTTTTTTGCAAAAAATGTTTTTCTACATAATCCAGCTGTTTTTCAGCACTCATCTTAATGAGCTCTGAACGTTTTACACCCAGATCAATAGCGGCTGGTTTACCAAACTGAATAAGTCCTACGTAGCCACCGGTTCTGTTATCATCCTGATTAGATTTAAAGGTCCCTACCGTAGGATCAAAGCTACGACCCGTTTCCAGTGCCATTACAGCCATTAACCAGTTAGCTCCTTCAAAATTCTGTTGTGGCAGGCCGAGACTCTGAGCAATTTTGACAACCTTTTTCCTGAACTCACAACTTACTTTTCCACCCCAGATAAGATCTTTATATAATTCTTTACATAGGCAAGTGGTTTTTGGAGTAACGCCCTGCCCATTTATTACCGTCACACTTTTCCCCGATGGGCTCGGATTGGCTGGTTTCTTAGCAGGTGTTATTTTCCCTTTCGCTTCAAAGTAATCCCAAAGTTCTTTTATTTTATCAATTGCCTGATCTACATAGCCTACTTCTTTATTGGATGGTGGCTTTTGTGAAGCCGGCGATCCTTTTGCTTTTTTGGAAGTCGCAGATTCTGCCGGAGGAGGTTGATGTGCCGGATTTTTCACGTCTATATTAGCAGAAGAATGTTTTCTGTCTTTATAATATTCCACCGTTACATAAAACTCTAGTTCCTTGGAGTCAGACTCTCCTTTAGCGGCTTTTTGCATTAGGGCTCTGGTAAGTACAAATTCTGCACTTGCCGTACCAGTTTTATCTACTATTGCCTCTTTTTTTTCCACAAAAAGATTTTTAGCATCGTGTCCATTACCCTGGCTATCATCTTCCCAAAGAGTGAAAGTTAATTTTTGCCCTGTAAGGTTCACGCATTTTGCTTTGGCAACAAGTTTTTCCATATAGCTAAAAACTGTGCCTTTGGTATCATCCACATAGAAAAGTTCCACTTTATTGATTTTAGGAACTTCCACGGGTTGTGGGGTAATTTCTATACTGCTTGATCCTCTTCCTTCCGCTTCATATAAATAAGCTTCCAGACGATACGTATGTTTTTGGGCAACTTCTCCGAAAGTAAAGGTGCCATCTCCTGTTTTTTTGATATTGGTAGTGGTAAAGCGCCCATTGGGACGTTTTTTAAACAACTCCCAGGTTACCAGTGCGGGATTACGTTTTTCCTTTGGTGTGCCGGAATACCAATCTGCAATAACATAGGTGGTCTTCTCTCCAACTTTCGGAGTAGGATTTCCCGATATTTTTGAAACTCCTCTTTTTGACATAGCTGCAGGCATTTAAAGTTTAATAAGCATCTATTTCACTTTCCTCAACGGTTTCTTTGAAGTCATCCATTTTCACAAGAGGATTGATGTGCTGAACGGTTTTAGAATCTGACTTCTTCACATTCTGTTTGCTCATTTCACCACGCTGTCCGTGATCTTTTACAGTAATAAGACCTCCTACCGAACATTGAAGTTCAGAAATTTCAGTAACGCATTTTTTTTCCATGACCAATGTCTTTTCATAGGTTTTCTGCCATTTACCTGCCGGAGCATAAGCACATGGCAAATACCCACTCGAAGAAGGCTTAAGCTTACATTTTCCAAAACTGGGTCCCGGGGGATTGAATTGTAGGTCATCTTCAGTTACGGCTAAATAATCTGCTTCTCCGTCAGAATCATTCCAAAAATGTTTCTGATGCGTCGTTACTTTATACTGAGGGAATTGATCACCCTGGTTACACTGGGCTTTACCCTTCTGGATGACAAAATGTTTGCCATCATGAGGTGATGATTGATTGGACATATTTTTGTGATTTGGGTGATATAAAGATAAAAATTTTTCAATACAACATAAAAAAGCAGAAATAAAATTCTGCCTTTTTATATCTTATAACTATTTAATGCTTAGTATATTCCGGTTCTTCAACAGGTAACATGGTAGGCATAAAGTATTCATTCAGCCAATAAAAGGTCTGTCCGTTTTGCTGGATTTTCACCGCCCGATTGTTTCTGTGCGCAAGCATTCTGTCTGCCAGATCTTTATAGTGACGGAAATAATTTCTCACCGTTTCATTGGTTACTATTTTAGACTTCTTCCAGCCTTTAAGCTTATATTTTGACATCAGTTCTTCATCTGAATTATCAAAACCGGTACTTACTCCCACTGCATAAGACATTGGCTGTTCATATAATTCTCCTTTGTCCATGAACTTTACAGTCGGGTTATACTTTTTCAGAAGCCTGATATACTCTTTCACTGCTCTGGACTGGTTGAAATCCGATCTTCCGGCTCCTGTTTTCTCATACACTTCGGTATAAAAAGCTTTAAGGTTGTCATACTCTCCTTCTGAAATCAGAATTCCTTTTTCCAGACCCGGCTGGAAGTCTTTCAGATCTTTTGGAATATATCCCTTTACCAAGAACGGGCTTCCATAATTGATCAGCTGGGCAGCAATTCCTGCCGGAACAGGATTGGTTAGGCCCGGATATAGGTATTTGTATTTCAAGTCTACATCTGTTCTTCCCGCTCCTACTGAAGAGTGGAAATAATCGTTAAGGGACTTGTCTAAGGTTTCATTATCTAACGTTACCTGGGCAATCAGGCTGTCAACCGATTTTTTAAGGTAACCCGGAGTAGCAATATCCCCTTTTTTAGGGAAAATAACAAATCCCTGAGACATACTCTGTTTCGGATAATCCAGAGAGAAGAAACCTTCATCTCCTTCAATCAGATTGAAATTATTTTTGGTTAAAACATCATTCTGATTGATTATTTTCTGCTTCTTAAGCTCTGCAATATTTTTAGCCGTATTTGTGACCACATTTTCCGCCATCAATACAAAATCATTGTAGGTATCGGATGACCTTGCGCTGGTCTGGAACATGATTAATCTTGCCTGAGCCTGTGTAAGGGAATTGATTACCCCATACATATTTCCGCTCTGGTTGGCAGAAGTTCCTACCGTAACTACAAGATTGGTTTCATCCGGGAAATTAGAAAGAAGATCTCCTGCTGCTATCAGTCCTTCATTCACCGGTTGATAACCATTATTGCTCGGGCAGTTCATTTCATTGGTTTTCTGGTCAATGAACGTTGTAATCTTACTATAATCGGTACTTAAAGGTGAAACGGCTACATTGTCTCCACAAGAATTATTCTTATATAAAACCACACCATATTTCACTGAACTAAAATAAGAAGGCTTTTCAAATCTAAGCTGTAAATCCTGCAGTAAAGATTTTACAATAGGAGCATAAGGTGCATTCGGAGCACTGATGTCTAAAGCAAAAACAATATTGATCCTTTTATTTTTCTCTGTAATTTCTCTATATCGGTCAAAATAGATCGGCTCCCCTAATACATTAAAGACATAGTTTTTACTATAGTCTAAAATATTGGTGAAATATTTGGTCTTAGAATCCGGTGTAGGAGTCTCCGTTAATGCTAAATTAACCGGGAAAATATTTTCAAGGGGTGTTCTTTTATTAACGTCAGTAAGAAGTATGGCCGTTCTTGCTTCCGCATCCGTTCCTCCAGGCGATCCTTCGTGGATTCCCAATGCCGTTTCCGTAACACCTGTTGTATTTTTCATTTTTACGGCAGAACGTTCTCCCCATGCCGATATCACGTTAGAACTTACCCAACCATATAAACCTGTATCAATACTGTCTAAATCAATGGACGGTCTTTTACCCACAAGGAATCTCTTATTGTTTTCCGCCTGTTTATAGACATATACCATTTGTCCGTTCGGAATCTTCACATTTGCAGTTTCTATCAGGCTCGGAGAATTGAACACCATAATAGAATCATTCTTATAATACCTTTCGGCATTCCTGATCACGTCGCTATTGCTTGGTACTACAGCTACTCTCACAGGATAGCCTGTTTTTTCGTTTTTCAGAGAATTATTCCAAAGAAGAAGATCAGATTCCGGGATCCATCCATATGTTTTGATGGATTTGGAAGATACTTTTTTCATTAACGCATCCGGAACATATTCTGCTACTTTTACCATTCCGTCTCTGTGCTTTAAAACCATTAATGGTTCTAAGAACTTCACTTCTTTGTAGGATTTCTCATCACTTTTATCAAGATAAGCCGTATTTCTGGACCGGTCTGAAATCACGATCCATGGAACCGACTTTTTAGGAAAACCGTTGATCACAGGTGAATTATCGACCTGTCCGTATTGTGATGGTTCCGGAGTTTTTTTTGAAGGTAGCTTTACCTGACAACTGGTTAATAAAACCGAAACGCCTATATAATATGCTGCTAAAGGAAGTTTATTTTTCATCCTGTTTATACTTTTATGATTGGTGGTGGGGCCCGAAAGAAACCGGACCATTAATTTATTTGCTTTGGTTGATGTCAACTTTCGTTACACAGTTCTGTGTATCATCAAAATTTACCTTTACAGTCTGGATGACATTATTTTTATCAAACTGAAGTCCTGCACAATACATATAGAAATTGTTCACTTTACTGTCATTGACTTTTACAACCGTATTTTCATTGTTGCACAAATACGTTCTCAGTAGATAATTGTAATGCGTATTAAAGCTGTTGCCATTGGCAATCTGCTGCAAGTGATATTTGAAATCGTTGTCAATCTTTTCATATGCATCTTCCACAGATACTTCTTCCTGTTCCAGGGAATTATAGGCCGGGAGGATTTTAATACGGTGTGTAATAGGCTCCATGCTTTCATCTGTAAACAGGGTAACGATATAATCACCCGGCTGTTTATAGGAATAGATTGCCAGCTTTTCTTTGGAATCCGTATTCCCTGTCTCCCCAAACTTCCATGCGAACTGCTTGGCATCAGAAACGGCACGGAACTGAATGTTTTCAAACTGCATTCCCTGGGACTGGGCGTCGATAGTCGTCTTAATTTTTGCCGTATCTTTTGGCCTCGGAAGTCCCCGAGCCGAAATCATTACGGGAAAAGATTTGGAATATTTGTTATCAATAGTCAGGGTTACCTGGTAATATCCCGGCTTATCATAAAAATGAATTCCGCTGCTTTTATCAGAGGTTCTGCCGTCTCCAAAATTCCACTGTTGGGTTTTAGCGAATTGGGTTTTATTTTCAAATAAAAGGGTATCACCTACCGATAATGAAGAAGGATATACATTTCCTATAATATCATCCGCAGAATGAATCACTTTTTTTTGAAGCCACAATGCGATGAGTGCGGCAATGAGCAAGGTTGCTATAACACCAATGATAATGTTCTTTTTGTTTTTTTGAAAATAATTCATAGTTAATAATTGTGATGTAATTTTTGTGTTTTGTGTTAATGACAGGTGAATTTTACTGGGATCGTGCTTTTAATGCGGTTTCCCGTTGAAAAAGCTGATTCTGCTTATCTTTAAATCCTATGCGGCATTCTTCAACCTGTTTTTCAAATTCTTTGATATCTTCTGTGGTCGTCGAAATAATTTTCTTGTCCTCGAAATACATCTTGTAAAATTTAGCAATCTGAGGATAAGCATCTTTTCTGATATCCGTTATATCATTACTCTGATAATAATTGGCAATATCATTGATCCCGTACATAATATTGTTTTCCACAAACGGTTGCGGCACTTCATCTGTAAGCTTTTGTATCTGAGCAAACGTACTATCCTGCAAACGCTGAGTAAATTTTTGCTGTTGGTCAAATTTAGCTTTCTGTTCCAGATAACGGATAGAAACAATATCTTCATCTGAAAAAGGTGATTTATACCCTTTCAGAAATATAATGCTTAAAAATATAATTGCCGCTATGAGCATTAAAATCAGGTAAAAGAACTGATAATGCTTTTCTTTTTTAGATAATGTAATGTGTCCTTGCATAGCCCTGTGTTTTTTTATCTTCGCCTTCTTCCCCCTGAAAATTTTCTGGTAGGATCTTCTCTCAATTCACTATTTGCTCTTCCTACTTTGCCCATACATTCTTCCAGATCCCGAAGTGCTCTCTGTTTTTGATAAGAAACATTAATGATCTGATTTTTCAGGCTTAGCATTGGCTCTACCTGTTTCATCAGGACAGCGTAATGCTTAAAGTTATCTGCACTGTCTTTCCCCATGATATTTTTGGCATCCATCACGTTCTCCATGATGTAGTTTCTGAGAATAATTTCATTATCCACCTTGCTGATGTCAAGTTGGTTCATTCTATAATAAATACTGTCAACATGGGTTTTTAAGAGATCACTGCGGCTCAGCAGTTCTTTGTAAGCTTCCGCATCCCTGCTTATTCCTTCTCTTTGGATATCATAGCTTTTGAAAAAGAAAAAAACACAGCAGAAGGAAACTGCTGATAAAACGATAAAGGATAAGGCAAACTTCCAGATGCCTATCCTGACGTCTGATTGGTTTAATTTTTTCTCCCTATTCGAAGACATATTTTGTGATTTGTTTGGACCGTGAAATTATGAAAAAAAATTTTATGCACAAAAATTATATTTTTTCCGTATAAAGTCCGTATTGAATTAATTAATTTAAGATTAATTTTCACTTTCATAAGTTTTTCATAAATTAGGCCTCTGAATTTTAAATATCACCCACCAAATCGATATTAAAAATGAATAAACTACTAACTAATACTGTGCGGTTTTCCATTGCAGACAGTGATTTTTATTTTAAAAAAATCATGATCAAGACGCTCCTGGAAAATCCGTTCTACATGCTTCTTAATGACTGTAACAACGGGCACGAACTCGTGAACAGGATTTACAGAAGACAGGAAGACGTATTCGTCGTCGAACTGTTTATGCCAGTATTAAGCGGAATTGAAGCCATAAAATACATCCGAAAAAACAATAACGAAACGCCTATCATTACTTATTCCGGAACTTATCAGGAAGATATGGCCGATATTCTTTCCAAAATCCCCAACTTATATTACTGTGAGAAAAAAAGTAATGTTATTAAAGATATCATCAAAGGGAGGGTAACCTCTGATACGTTTGACTACGAATCTTACACTAAAGAATGGGAACAACAACCTCTTGCCGTCCAGGAATATATGGAGCGTCAGAAAAAAAGCCAGGAAGAATTATCCCCTACGGAAATACAGCTGATGAAATTCTGTTACGAAGGGTTCAGCAATAAAGAAATAGGAGAAAAACTTAATCTAAGCACCAGAACCATTGATACTTACATTAACAGACTTACTGAAAAGCTGGGTCTGAAAACAAAACTCCATCTCATCCGCTTTTGTGTGGAAAACGGCTACTATAATTCCAGCACTTAAATTCTAATTAAGATCCCGTTCATATAGAGTAAACATAAAAACTTCAATCATTTACCAAAAAATATTTTGCCACTAATGTGCTAGTATTCAATTTTTTTAAGTAAATTTGCACACCTAAAATTTAAAATTAAAAAAGGAAATGACAAAGGCAGAATTGGTAAACACCATCTCAAATAAGTTGGGAACCGAAAAGAATGAAACACAGAAAGTTGTAGAAGCTTTTATGCAGGAGATCAGAACTTCTATGTACAATGGAGATAATGTTTATCTAAGAGGTTTTGGTTCTTTTATCATTAAAACAAGAGCTGCTAAAACGGGGAGAAATATTTCTAAGAACACTGCAATTGAAATCCCTGCACACAACATTCCTGCTTTCAAACCTTCAAAATCTTTTGTTGAGAAAGTAAAAACCAAAGTTGCAGTAAAATAACAACATTAACTGAATATTAACTAGTTACTAAAAAATTAAAATTATGCCAAGCGGAAAGAAAAGAAAAAGACACAAGGTTGCAACTCACAAAAGAAAGAAAAGAAGAAGAGCAAACAGACATAAGAAAAAATAATCTCTTTTTCTTGAGATCTACAATATAATAATATAGTTGGTGATTTTAGTTTTTTAAAGTTCACCGACTATATTTTTGTTTTGCAACTATTAAGATTATATAGAAATAAAGGGTTTTTCATTCTTTTTTCATATAGTATTTGCAGTTTTCCCCAGTAATCCTTAAATTGAAAACTGATTCATTTGAGAAAAACCCATGTCTATTTCCTACCATCTTAACAATTTTATCTTATAACAAAATGAAGAAAGAACTAATAGTTTCGCATGAAGATGTATTTACAAAGATTGCATTGCTGGAAGACGGAAGACTATGTGAGCTTCATGAGGAAGAAGACAAAAGTGATTTTATAGTTGGAGATTTGTTTATAGGAAGAGTAAAAAAACTGGCGCCCAACCTTAACGCCGCCTTCGTAAATATTGGCTATGATAAAGATGCTTTTCTGCATTATCAGGATCTCGGCCCCCAATATCTTACCTACAAAAAGTTTTTAAAAGATACCATTTCTAAAAAACAAAGCACTTCAAGCTTAAAAAACTTTGAAATACAGCCTGAAATTGATAAAAACGGAACCGTAGACAAAGTAATCGCCAAAGATGACCTTGTCCTGCTCCAAATTACCAAAGAACCTATTTCCACCAAAGGTCCGAGGATTTCCACACAGCTTTCCTTAACCGGACGTTTTCTGGTTCTCATCCCTTTTGACAATAAGGTCTCCATTTCTAAAAAGATCAGAACCTCTGAAGAAAAAGAAAGACTGAGAACCCTTATTGAAAGCATCAAGCCTGAAGGATTCGGAGTTATTATCAGAACGGTAGCCGAAGGAAAAAAGGTGGCTGATCTTCATAATGATATGAATCAGCTGATCGAAAAATGGGAAACCACTTTCAAAAATATACAGAGAAATAAGGTTCCGGCCAAAGTTTTAAGCGAAGAAGATAAAGCTTCCGCTATTTTAAGAGACAATTTCAATCAGGATTTCGTAAGCATTATCTGTGATGATGAGCAAATGGTCCGGGAAATGAAAAATTACCTTGAAATCATTGCCCCTGAAAGAAAAAATATCGTCCAGTTTTACGACTCCCATATTCCTCTTCTGGAATATTACAATGTTGAAAAGCAGCTTAAACAAAGCTTTGGAAAACACGTCAACATTCCAAGTTCAAAAGGAGCTTACCTGGTGATTGAACACACAGAAGCTCTCCACGTCATCGACGTCAATTCCGGAAATAATATCACTACCGGAAATACTGCCAATAAGGAACACGCCTTAAAAGTTAATAAAATGGCAGCCACAGAAATCGCAAGGCAATTGCGTCTCCGTGATATGGGAGGAATTATCGTGATCGATTTTATTGATATGACCAACCCGGATCACAGAAAAGATTTGTACGAACATCTGAAAGAAGAAATGAAGCGTGACAAAGCACGCCACAAGATTTTACCTCCGAGTAAATTCGGACTGATACAGATTACCAGACAGAGAAATCGTCCGGAAAAACAGATCGAAACCAAAGAAGAAAACCCAAACAAAGACGGAGAAATCGTAGCTCCTATTGTTATTGTGGAAAGAATGGGAGAAACCCTCCGAAATATTATGCAGAAAGAAAAAGGAAAATTATATCTGCACGTACATCCATTTGTGGAAGCTTACCTTACCAAAGGAATCAAAAGCATCCAGATGAAATGGTTCATGAAGTACAAAAAATGGGTAACCATCATCCCACGGGATTCTTTCAAATATCTAGAATACAGAATTTATAATTCGAAAAAAGAAGAATTGATAGGATATTCTAATTAATAAAACATAACCTCTGGCTTTCCAGGGGTTTTTTTGTTTAAATTCACATCATAAAATATCTTCTCCGTTTTACCAGCAATATGTAAATAGGTTATCCTTTCAAAATAAAAACGATAATAAACCCTCAATGAAACATTTATTACTGCCATTAATAATCCCATTGACAATAATTTCTTTATTGGTCTTTACAAAATGGTGGTATGTATTACCTGTGGACGCCCCGGATACTATGATGATGGGGTTTCCATTACCTTATGTAAGTGATGGATGGCACACGTCCATGTCGCTTCAGATTTTTATCATTGAATTTTTTATTGATCTTGCAGTACATTTCTTGGTCTGGCTTCTGATCATTTTTTTCATCCATAGGTATATTTGGCAGATCAACATTCCTAAGTTTTTGATCATTATTTTATGGGTTTCAGCCATTGTAACTTCATCTTTAGTCATTTTCATTGCAACATTGCCTGATCAGATCATCAAATTCAAAAGAGATTGGGATATGCAGGTGATAGATACAGGTTACAAATTCATCTGGCAACAACAAAAGAGGCCTGTAATTGGTGACGGCAAAATCCTTGAACAACGCAACAATCGCAATAATAAAAACTAAAAATGAGCAAAGAACATCATTACAAAACAACGATCCAATGGACGGGCAATACAGGAACAGGAACCAGCGGCTACCGCAATTATGAAAGAAGCCATACCATTTCTGTAGAAAATAAAGCTATTATCCAAGGATCTTCGGATCCTGCCTTTCGTGGTGATACAACCAAATATAACCCTGAAGAAATGCTTTTAGCTTCACTTTCCTCCTGCCATATGCTGTGGTATCTTCACTTCTGCTCTGAAGAAGGAATTATAGTAACAACCTATCATGATCACGCTACCGGAATAATGATAGAAACAGATAACGGAAGCGGTCATTTTAAAGAAGTTACCTTAAATCCGGAGGTAATTGTTACTGAAGAATCAATGGTTGAAAAAGCAAAAGAACTTCATCATAAAGCCAATGAGTTTTGTTTTATTGCCAACTCAGTTAATTTTCCGGTAAAACATATCCCTACTGTATCATTTAAATAATTTCAAAAAGAATTTACAAACATACTGATATACTGATCATTAATATAAATAACTCTAAAAAAACAGGTATTAAAACTCCACAACAAGAGAATTATTTAATTTTATTCAATAAAAGATAAAAAATATTGAATGTATTTTTAATAAAATTCACATATTTTTAAATATTTCATCCAAATATCAAGTTTTTTTTATACTTTTATATAAAATAAAACTAAAACCATGATGAAACCCAGACTAACTATTTTTGATGAACCACTGCTGTACACAGAAGGCTTGTCAAAATTGCTCGAACAAAGTGAAATTTTTGCCAGCATTCAAATTTGCAACTGCCCTCAAGCGCTGTCTCTGCTTCTGAGCGAAGATCCGCCGGAATACCTCATGATCAGTTCAAATATGTGGATTCTTACTGATATCTGTAAGTATGTAGAAAATATCACTCAAAAAAACAAGCATATAAAAATCATTATTATCGGAAATAATTATGATGTAATAGATATCAGAAGGCTTTTTAATAAAGGAATTAAAAGCTATCTGGACAAAAGGAGCAGTTATGACGAGTTTTTAAAATCCATACAGGCATTGCAGCTCAATGAAATCTATATCTGCGATCAAGCGAAGGAAAGAATGATTAATTTTATCAATATTGATCAGGACCGGCATAAGGTACACATTAAAGATCCGCTTACCAAAAGAGAAATGGAGATATTGAAGCTTATCTGTGACGGACTCAGCAGCAAGGATATATCCGAAAAGCTATTCATAAGCATCAACACCGTGGAAACGCACCGCAAACGCATCCTTTTAAAATTAAACGTCAAAAACTCTGTAGGAGTCGTAAAATATGCTATCGAGAATCATATCATTGACTGACATATAGATCTCATTTATTAAAAAAATTCCAGGCCTTTCGGTTTGGAATTTTTGATTTGACTATTTCTAATTTTGGCTGTACATTGTTATTCCGGTTTCGGAATCTTTCTTTCTTATTCAGCATTGTATTTTATCCTCCTGTCCGTAATGCAGAACGGACAAGAAGATAAAAATAACACAAGCTTAAGGGAGTAAATTTTCATCATTTGCATTTTTAAATAATTTTTTTCATCATTTGTGTTTTAATAATTTCTCTTGAGAATGTAATTATTCACTATCATTTTAATTCCGCTCAGATATCGTTCTTTTGCAAAATAAATTTTGTTACACAAGTGGCAGCATCATTGCTAACACACATTGAAAAAAAGAAGTAATATTATTGGGGGATTTAAGCAATAGCATTCTTTATATTTATCGTTATTGTTCCTGATTCTCCAAATCTTCACTGTGATTTTACGGGCAAAATGAAAAGTGACATACACTCTGTTTCGAGATAAACATGGTATTAATTTTTTTATAAAGATACTGCGTTAAAAGACTTGAGAAAACACATGAATCTGGTACAATTGAAAAATCACCGTTTACCGTTAAAGCCTGATATAAATACTCCGGACAATAAGGGTTAATTAATGTTAAGCCTGTTTATTTCTTCAAGATATATTGCTAAATTTGATGTATGGAAAATTTTGGAAAAGATTTATTGAGAAAAATTAAAGGTGCGGAATTGCCCGGAGAAAATGCACACGGAGTCTTTTCCCCACCGTATCGTCCTGTGTTTACGTACAACGAAGTTTTAGAAAGAAATCCAAAATTTGCAGCGGTAAATATCCTGATGTATTTAAAGAATAATGAATGGTATTTCCCATTGATCCAGAGAACTGTAAACGAACACGACAGACACAGCGGGCAAATATCTCTTCCCGGTGGAAAACGTGAGGAAATGGATCAGGATTTTGCGGAAACCGCCATCCGGGAAACCTCGGAGGAAATCGGGATCGATAAGCATTATGTGCGAATTATCCGGGAAATGTCCCCCATCTATATTCCACCGAGCAATTTTTATGTATATCCATACATCTCATATACTAAAAAGAACCCACTTTTCGTTTTGCAACAAACTGAAGCGGTGGAAACCATAGAGTTTCCGGTTACCTCATTTTTAAGCCTTCCCGATAAGCCTGAAATTATGGCGTTACCCAGCGCGGGAGGGCATGAAGTACCTGTCATCAATTTCAACGGGTATATTATTTGGGGAGCCACAGCAATGATATTGAGCGAATTCAGCCAGTTGCTGAAAAATATGTAACTTTGCACTACCGTGTTTAATTGAGAGATGGCGAAGAAAAATATTTTCACCGATGCATTCGGAACACCTTATTTTTTAAAAAGGTTAATTATTTTTATTTTAGGAATTGTATCCTACAGAAGGTTCAACGGCTTTAATAAATTGAAAATAACCGGTACTGAACACCTGGTGGATCTTCCTGATTCCAATGTATTGTTCGTTTCCAACCATCAGACATATTTTGCAGATGTTGCAGCGATGTATCATGCATTCTGCGCCGTCAATAACGGATATTTGAATACGATTAAAAACCCGATCTATCTGCTTAATCCTAAAATAGACTTCTATTATGTTGCCGCCGAAGAAACCATGAATAAAGGGATTCTTCCTAAAATCTTCAAAATTGCAGGAGCCGTAACGGTAAAAAGAACCTGGAGAGCCGAAGGTAAGAACATCAACAGAATGGTGGATATGAGTGAGGTAGATAATATTATGAAAGCCTTAGACAACGGTTGGGTAGCTACTTTCCCTCAAGGTACTACATCAGCTTTTGCACAAGGAAGAAGAGGAACTGCCAAATTGGTCAAAAACCAGCGCCCTATCGTAATTCCTATCAAAATCAACGGATTCCGAAGAGCGTTCGACAAAAAAGGACTCCGGGTAAAGGTGACAGGCGTAAAGCCTACCATGGAATTCAAAGCTCCTCTTGAGATAGATTATGACAAAGAAAACGCTCATGAAATTTTATTGAAAATTATGACTGCCATAGAGCAGACAGAAGATTTCAATGTACTACACAATTATGATGAAGAACTTAAAGCTAAAAAATTAGAAAAAAAGGATTCAGATAATTAAAGTAAAATAATATGAAAAGAATAATAGGGATCTTATTCGCCATCATAATATTAGTTTCATGTAACAGCCAAAAGGTGTATTCGGATTTTGATGTAAGCTATTCCAGAAACGGAGGTTTTGCTCCGATCTATGAGAATTTACTGATCAAAGACCACAATGCCCATTACTCTTTTGAGGGACAGGGAAAAAAGTTTAAACAGGATTTTAAGATTTCGGATGAAGATTTGAAGAAGCTTGACAAAACGCTTTCTCAAAATAATTTTAGAAGTATACAGGAAGACAGAAAGAAATTGTATGATAACATCACAACTTCTATTAATGTCAAAAAAGGTCCTAATGAAGGGAGTAAAACGGATGCCAGTCTGATCATGCCGAATTATACCACCAACTGGAACAATATTATGAATGCTTTCCAGGAGATCATTAATAACAATGTTAAAAAACAGTAAATAAGTTGAAAACCCACTTCATTGCTATTGGCGGAAGCGCCATGCATAACCTTGCTATTGCATTAAAAGATAAAGGATATCAGGTAACAGGCTCAGATGATGCTATTTTTGAACCTTCCCGATCAAGACTTGAGAAAAAAGGAATTTTACCTCAGGAAATGGGTTGGTTCCCGGAAAAGATCACTCCTGACATCGATGCCGTTATTCTTGGAATGCATGCTCATCAGGACAATCCTGAACTGGCAAGAGCGAAAGAATTGGGCCTGAAAATATATTCATATCCCGAGTTCCTTTACGAACAGTCTAAAAACAAAACCCGTGTGGTGATTGCCGGTTCTCACGGAAAAACAACTATTACTTCCATGATTCTGCATGTTCTGAATTTCCATCAGAAAGAGGTGGATTTCATGGTAGGAGCCCAACTGGAAGGTTTTGATTGTATGGTAAAGCTGACTCAGGAGAATGATTTTATGGTGTTGGAAGGTGATGAGTATCTTTCCTCTCCTATTGACCTGCGTTCGAAATTCTTATTATACCAGCCGAATATTGCTCTAATGAGCGGAATCGCATGGGATCACATCAATGTTTTCAAAACATTTGACGATTATGTGGAACAGTTCAGAAGATTTGTGGCAAGCATTACTCCGGGAGGTGTTTTGGTATACAATGAAGAAGATGCGGAAGTGGTGAAAGTTGTGGAAGGGGCTGAAAATTATTTCAGAAAAATTCCGTACAAAACCCCTGAATATGAAATCAATAACGGAAAAGTACATCTTAAAACCGAAATGGGAGATGTTCCGCTTTCTGTTTTTGGAGCCCATAACCTATTGAATATGGAAGGAGCAAGACATATTTGTCAGCAACTGGGAATTATGGATGAAGATTTCTATGAAGCGATCATGAGCTTCAAAGGAGCTTCCAAACGCCTTGAAAAAGTAGAAAGAGAAGATAAAGGAACACTGTATAAAGATTTCGCTCATGCTCCGAGTAAGGTGAAAGCAACCGTAAAAGCTTTCCAGGAGCAATTCAACAATGAAAAGAAATACGGTTTCCTTGAGCTTCATACGTATTCAAGCTTAAATCCTGTTTTCTTAGAGCAATATGATCATGCGATGGATGGATTGGATGAAGCTGTGGTTTTCTATTCGGAAGATGCTTTAAAGATTAAAAGAATGGAGCCTATTTCTCCAGAATTGATTAAAGAGAAATTCAAAAATGAAAATTTAAGAGTTTTTACCAATGCAGAAGAACTTCATACCTATTGGGAAACTTTAGATAAAACCGAAGGAGTTTACTTAATGATGAGCTCGGGAAACTTCGGCGGTTTAGACTTAACAAAATAAAATTTACATACTTTGTCATTCTGAACGAAACGAAGTGGAGTGAAGAATCTCAATGTTAAATAAAAGCTGTTTCAAATTGAGACAGCTTATTTTTTTAACGCAAAGGTTTAAATTCCTAATATAAATTAAAGAGAGCAAAGTATTGCAGCAAGCTGCCGATTAAGCTTTGAGTATATAAACCGCTTCATCAATCAATTTTAATTGATTACATCTTTACCAACTTAAAATCGACAGAAATAAAAATCAATCTTTGCGTTTAAAAACGCTCCTCATTTTCAGCCTGCTGAATAAGCTTTCTCAAAATATCCTCCGCAGAAGCCTCACTATAATCATGAACAGACTGCCCTACCCAAATACTTACGAAATCAGTATTATTCAAAGTTTTAGAAACACGTCTTAATTCATTCGTCAATTTATTCTGATACGGATATGGTAAAATATACGCTGAGTTGTCAAGAGCTTCTATATATTTATTTTTAATTCCTCTTGCATATCGTCCGGAAAAGCTTCTCGTCAAAACAATATCCTTTTCAGTCACCTTTTTAAGCCTTTCTTTCTCAAAGGGCTGTAAAGCACTTTCCTGAGAAGCCAGTAAAATGCTTCCCACCTGAAAACCTTGTGCACCCATCTCTTTTGAGGCTTTTAATATTTTAGCATTGTAAATTCCGCCTGCATAAATCAACGGTACTTTTACATGATCATACACTTGTGAAAACAAAGATAATCCTCCGATTTGGAGAATATTTTCAGCATCGAAAGTTCCTCTGTGACCTCCTGCTTCAATGCCCTGTACACAAATGAGATCAATCCCGGATTTCTCCAATAGTAAAGCTTCCTCAACAGAAGTACAGGTTCCGATAAGCACTACTCCATTTTCTTTTAATTTTTGAATAGTCTGAGCATCCAGATTGCCGAATGTAAAGCTTAAGATTTTACAATTCTCTGCAATAATAGCATCAATTTGCTCATGATAACCATTCACTTTTATATTCTCCAAATCCGGAAGATTCACTTCAATGCTGTTTTCTTTCGCGAATTGTTCTATAAACTGTTTCGTCTGAATATATTGCTCCTTTAAAGAATCTGTAATTTCAGGAATGTTATGAACAAAAATATTGACGGCAAAGGGCTGATCGGTCAGTTTTTTTGTTTCCCTGATCAACTCAACAGATTTATCCGCAGAAAGATCTGCTAAAGCTAATGAACCCAGGCAACTCGCTTTAGAAGCTGCAGAAGCCATTTGCGGAGTACTCACTCCAAACATCGGAGCCTGAATCACCGGATATTGTATGCCTAATTTTCTACTGATTGTATCTGGCCAAAACATATTAATTTTTTTCAATTAAAAAAGAAGCAACAGTTATTGCTTCCTTATTTCTTTATAATATTTCTTTTTCTCAGCTTCCAATTTTTCTGTGGCGTAAGAAAAAACAGCTGTAGGCATAGTTTTTATATAGCGATCCAAAAAGTCAAACAATCTTTTCTGATCTTTTTTCCCAGCTTCTCTTATCCAGCTTCCAACAGCCTTATTCACTAATTCATTAGGATCATGAATCAGACTCTCAGCTATGGTGAAAGTATCATTTATATATTTCTTCTGATGAAAGCATGAGTGCTTACAATAGCCGTTCTTCTCTCCCACGGACTTTCAGATTTTGCCAATTGGTACAGAATATCTCTCGGTTTATCCTGTAAATATTCTCCTATAACATTTCTCGCCGCCCTGTCTACAAAATCCCAGTTATTCAAGCGGTCATGACGAAGAATGTATAGATTGAAAAGCTCTTTTTTCTTTTCTTCGGAAGTTTTTTTGTTTCCTGCCTGAAAATCCATAATACTTACCGCTCCCATTCTTATTTCATAGAAATTGCTGTCCAATAATAGATTCACCTCATCCAAAGACATCACAGAAAATTCTTTCGCCGTGCTGAAAACATCTCCAAACTTCACTCCAAAGGCTTTCGTAACGCCATCGTTCCCCTTAAAGAATTTCTCTACCTTATCAAGCTCTTTTTCATGGATGAAAGTGGAAAGTTTTTCTATGAATTGTTCTGCAGTCATAGTTTTATTTTAATTCCCAAATTTTGTTATTAAAATCTTCTAATAAATATATTTTATCAAAACTTGAGACAATATTAGGAAGCATTAAATCATTATCTACTTCATATGATTCAGGAGAAAGATTTATTACTAACAACAACCATAATTCGTTAATCTTTTTATTTAGCTTATAATTATTAATCAATTTTTCTTTTTAATTATAGCATTCATTAAATCTGGATCTGATAAAAATCTTACTATAAATCCTCCTGGATTATAATTGAACAATAGATTTGTATGTGGTAAAATTTTAATTTCTTTTATAAAATCAGGCTTCTTTTTATGAATCTCACCTTTATAGCAATTATAAACAAATTCATTAATTTCTTCTGAAATTTTGAACTTTTGATTTTTACTTATCTTTAAGACTGATATATTAAAATAAAAGTTTACTAATATTTTAATTTCGGGAAATTTCACTCGAAATATTTTTTCAGAAAAATCGATAATATCTTCTTTAATGCTTTCTCTTTCTTTTAACTCATTTGAAATTGTTTGAAGTTCTATGCCAATAGATTTTCCACACTGTGATTTTATTATAAAATCTGGGCTTTCTATTTGTTCAACTATTTCTAAACTTCTGTCCAATTTATTTATGAATTTTCCCAAATGACATAATTCAATACTTTTCTTTTCACTTAGGTTTGGAACAAGGAATTTTCCAATAATTCTTTCAATAGAATTTTGTTCCTGCTTCATATTTTGAAATTGAATAAATAAGTTTTCTAAATCAAACATGATTACGAGTTAAATATCCGCTACAGATCTCAGCATTTTCTCTTCCCAAGCCGGATCTTTCGGATCAAAGAACAATCTTTTTCCTGTATCCAACGAACGAACTACATTCATTTCATCTTCCGTCAGCTCAAAATCAAAAACATTAAAGTTCTCCTCGATTCTGGAAGGCGTTACCGATTTAGGAATCACACAGAATCCTTCCTGTAAATGCCATCTCAAGATAACCTGCGCAACTGTTTTATGATATTTTTCAGCGATAGTTTTTAATTCTGAATTATTTAAAAGCTCTGCATTTCCGTTTCCAAGAGGGCTCCAAGGCTGTGTTACGATATTATTTTCTCTGTTGTACACCTGAAGTTCTTTTTGTTGGAAAACCGGATGTAGCTCGATCTGGTTGATCACAGGAAGCACTGTTGAATTGGCCTTTAATTCCTCAAGCTTTTCCACTGTAAAATTACATACCCCAATCGCTTTGATTTTTCCTTCGTGATATAATTCTTCCAATGCTTTCCACGCACTAAGGAAATCTCCGAAAGGCCAATGAATAAGATACATATCCAGATAATCCATCTGTAATCTGTCCAAAGTTCTCTGGAATGCACTTTTCGCTTTTTCATACCCATGATCCTGAACCCAAAGTTTGGAAGTAATAAACAACTCGTCTCTGTTTATTCCGCTATTTTTCACACCATCTCCAACCGCTGTTTCATTAAGGTAAATAGAAGCCGTATCAATCATTCTGTATCCCGTCTGAATAGCTTTAATTACTGCATTTTCACACTCCTTCATGTCTTCCATCTGCCAAACTCCAAAGCCTAAAGCGGGAATATCTACCCCATTATTTAATGTGATCACTGGTTGACCTGTATATGTCTTTTGTTGCATGTTTTTTATTTTTTAATGTAAAGTGAAACAAATTTGCGACAAAAAATTGAAATTCTATATCTAAAACCATAGACTCTGTAAAATTTTAGAATAGTTTATTTTTGTGGTAAATTCTAACAATGTCGCATCAGATCAGATTAGCAGAACCTAAGGATTATCCCGTAATTATGGAGATATGGGAATCTGCCGTAAAAGCAACCCATGATTTCCTGAAGGAAGAAGATTTCAATTATTTTAAAGCAGTGATTCCAAAAGATTACCTGCCCAGTCTGGAAGTATATTTACTTATCGAGAACAGCAAACCGAAGGGTTTTGCATCCGTTGCTGAAGGGAATCTGGAAATGCTTTTCATCCACAACGATTCTCGTGGGAAAGGGTATGGAAAAAAGCTTTATCAGTTCATGAAAGATACTACCGGATTGACTAAAGTGGATGTGAATGAGCAAAATCCTCAGGCGATCGGATTTTATGAAAAAATGGGCTTCAAAAAAGTCGGAAGATCCGAAAAAGACGGTTCCGGAAAAGAGTATCCGATAATTCATATGAGCTTATAAAATGGAAAAATTCACCTTTCAACCTCTTAATTCCGATTCGGGAATTCCATATGCATTGCTTTTGCTGGCGGATGAAACCGTGCAAGCCATTAACAAATATATTTTCAATTGCAAAATTTACGTTTTGAAGGACAAAGACAAGGATATTGCAGTCATGGCTTTGCATAAAAACAATGAAAAAGAATTGGAGATCAAAAACATTGCGGTGATTGAAAGTTATCGCAAGCAGGGAATCGGAAGTATTTTAATCAATAAAGCTAAAGAAATGGCCACCCAAAATCACTATGCTTCTTTATTGATAGGAACTTCAGACACAGGATTTCAGCAGATTCGGTTTTATGAAAAGAACGGCTTCATTCAACAGGAAATTCGTAAAAATTTCTTCACGGAAAACTATCCGTTTCCTATCTACGAAAACGGAAAGCAAATGCGTGATATGATTGTTTTAGTTCATCACCTGTCTGAATAATCCTTTGATATGATTAATTTCCGAGGGATAATTGGTGTTCTTTCTGCACCCGAAATACAACGTATTCTCCAATTTCTTTTCCCCTTCCCAGATAAGCTTGATCTCACCGCTTTCGATTTCATTTCTGCATAAAAAATCCGGAATAACCGCCAATCCGGTTCCCCCCTTCAGGCAACGGATAATGGAATTGAGATTAGGGACAATATAATTCGGGCGGAAATTCGGTTTATGTCCGAAATTCATGATCCAGAATTGGAAAAGGTGTTCCATGTCGCCCGTTGTTCCATACCATTTTTCCTGTTTCAGCCATTCTTCCGCATGTTCGATGCCTTTGTTTTTTACCGTTTCATTAAAACTGTCCACATCAACATCTTTTCCGCCTACCAGAATAATCTGCTCCGAAGAAAAAGCTTCATGGTTGATATTGGGAGACACGCCTTTTTTAGGTGTAATGATCAGATCAAGGATACCTTTATCCAGCTGCTCCAGCATTTCCGGATACTCTCCGAAACTGATGATCAGATTAAACGGCAATGTGGAAACATATTGCTCTAAAGTCGTCTGAAATGTTTCAAAGCACATTCCCACACTGATCGTCGGAGTATGTTTTTCTGTTGATTTCTGAAAGTTTTTCTCTACATCTTCCAGCTTCGTCAACGGCTCTGAAACTGCATTGAATAAGACCTTTCCTCTTTCTGTAGGAATCATTTTCCTACCGGTCCTGTCAAATAATTTATAGCCTACATAAGCTTCCAGTGAACTTAAATGTAAGCTTACCCCCGGCTGCGAAATAAATAGTGAATCTGCAGCACCCGTTAAGGTTCCTGTTTTATAGATTGCTTTAAAAGTTCGGTACCATTCTAAATTAACCATCAGTTTAATTATTATAATTATAATACAAAGGTATAATTTATATTATTTTTATTATACAAAAATCGAAACTAATTTTGCATTGTAAAATTTAAACAAATCAGAAACAATGAAAAAAGTATTAATAATCAACGGTGGACAAAATTTCGGACATTCCGGAGGAAGATATAACAAGACAATCACAGAAAACACACTGGAAGTTTTACAGAAGTTTGAGAATGTAGAAGTAAAAATCACAAATGTGGATGAAGAGTACAATAAAGACGAAGAGGTAAAAAAATTCGTTTGGGCAGATTATATTATCTACCATACTCCGATCTGGTGGTTTCAGCTTCCGAATGGCTTAAAGAAATATATAGATGAAGTTTTTACCGCCGGACATGCTAAAGGAATTTATATGAGCGACGGAAGAAAAGCAGACAACCCACAGATCAATTACGGAACCGGAGGAATGCTTGGCGGAAGAAAATATATGGTGACCACGAGCTGGAATGCTCCTGCAACCGCTTTCACTCTTCCCGGAGAGTTTTTTAACGAAACCAGTGTGGATAATGGACCGTTATTTGGATTCCACAGAATGAATGCCTTTGTTTCTTTAGAAAAGATGGAGAGTTTCCACTTTCATGATGTGGAAAAGAACGCCAACGTTGAACGCGATATGAAATTGTACAGAGAACATCTTGAACATGTTTTCGAAAAAGAGCTAAAACCTCAATTGGTGTAATCTCATGAAAAGGATATTGATTACGGGAATCACCGGATACATCGGCGGAACCGTGGCTAAGAAACTGCTGGATAAAAATTATGCAGTAATCGGATTGATTCGAAGTGAGGCACATGCAAAGGAATTGGAATCAATGGGAATTGAAACCATCATAGGAAATATTCATGATGAGAATGTTTTAAAAGCTGCAATTTCCAATGCAGATGCTATTATTCATAATGCGGATTCTGCGGATGATGCTTATGTTGCCGACAGCATTGTGAATGCACTCGAAGGAAGCGGAAAAACATTTATTTTCACTTCCGGCTCTGCAATCTTTGGCGGAAAAGAGAACGGTGAGAAAAATGATTTTGTGTTCACGGAAGATATTCCTTTACAGCCGAGACTGGAAATGGCTTCCAGGGTATTGATCAATCAACATATTCTCCAGTCCGCCAGAAAAAAAGTGAGAAGCATTGTTATTGTTCCTACTATGGTCTATGGAGAAGGTTTAGGAATAAAAAAAGACAGCATCCAGATTCCGGCTCTGATCAACTTTTCCAAAGGGAAAGGTTTTGGAGTCTATTTCGGAAAAGGAGAAAACATCTGGTCAAATGTTCATATTGAAGACCTTGCCGATCTTTACGTTCTGGCTTTGGAAAAAGCAAAAGCAGGATCACTGTATTATGCAGAAAACGGATCTTCAAACATAAAAAATCTGGCGGAAAGAATAAGTGACCGGTATGATTTAGAACCTGCACAATCCGTAACCGTTCAGGAAGCGGTGAATACATTTGGTCCGGCAGGAGGATATTTCGGTTTTGCGTCCAACAGCTTATGCAATGCCGATAAAGCCAGAACGGAACTGAATTGGAAACCACAACATCAATCTATTGAACAATATATTTAATCTATGAAAATTTATCTTACAGCGATTATTAAAGCAAAAGAAGAGTACAGAGCCGAAGTTCTGGAGACTCTTCAAAATATGGTCACAGAAACCAGAAAAGAAGCTGCCTGTGAATTGTACAGTCTGCATCAGGGAATTGAAGATAAAAACCAGTTTGTTTTCTATGAAATCTGGCAGAATGAAGACGGTTTGGCTTTGCATAACCAACAACCCTACATCCAGGCTTTCGGAGCCTTGGTTGATGAAAAATTACAGGAAAAACCACGGATTTACACCACCCATATTATTTAATCTGGATATGAAAAAATTAATGTTTTTATTCATAAGCTTATTAACAATAGGCTTATTCCAGTCACAAAACAAAAAATCTATTACAATGAAAAAGAAAATTTTATTTGTCGTAACCAGTCATGACAAAAAAGGAAATACCGGAGAAGATACAGGATATTATTTAGGGGAAGTTTCGCATCCCTGGGAAGTTCTTCACAAAGCAGGATATGAAATTGATTTTGTAAGCCCGAAAGGCGGAACACCTCCTGTTGACGGATTTGATCTTAATGATCCCGTGAACAAAGAATTCTGGGAGAATAAAGAATACAAAAGCAAAATCGACAATTCTTTACAGCCTTCACAGGTAAATCCGTCTGACTATTCAGCTATTTTTTACGCAGGAGGCCACGGTGCAATGTGGGATTTGGCAGATAACATGGAATTGGCTCAGATTGCTTCAAAAATTTATGAAAACGGAGGAATTGTAGCGGGAGTTTGTCATGGTCCTGCCGGTTTGGTCAACATCAAACTGAGCAATGGAAAATACCTGGTAGACGGAAAAAAGATCAACGCCTTTACCAATGAAGAAGAGGCTGAAGTGAAATTAACCAATGTTGTTCCCTTCCTTTTGGAAGATAAATTAAAGGAAAGAGGAGCAAAATTTGAAAAATCAGGGCTATGGCAGAATCATGTGGTGACCGATCAGCGAGTGATCACAGGACAGAATCCTCAATCGGCAAAAAGTGTTGGCGAAGCTATTGCAAAAGAACTTAACAAATAATTTAAAAATAAGACATACAACAAGAAATGGAATATAGAAAATTAGGAAACACCGATCTGAAGCTTTCAGCGATTACCCATGGCGCATTTGCGATCGGTGGAAACATGTGGGGTGGAAATGAAAAACAGGATTCTATAAACTCAATCCATGCATCATTAGACAACGGTGTAACTTCTATTGACACGGCCCCGTTCTACGGTTTCGGGCTGAGTGAAGAAATGATCGGGGAAGCCATCAAAGGAAAAGACCGATCTAATATTCAATTATTAACAAAATTCGGTTTGGTTTGGGATGGAAGCAATAACGGAAAAGGAGAGTTTTTCTTCGATGCAGAAGATAACGGGAAAACAATTCCGGTCTATAAATATGCTTCCAAAGACAATGTGATCAAAGAAGTGGAGGAAAGTCTGAAAAGATTAGGAACGGATTATATTGATCTTTTACAGCTGCATTGGCCGGACAGTACAACTCCGATCAGTGAAACAATGGAAGCGCTTGAATTATTAATTCAGCAAGGAAAAATCCGTGCAGCCGGAGTAAGCAACTACAGTGTAGAACAAATGGAAGAAGCCAACACAACCCTGAAAATGGCAAGTGATCAGGTTTCTTACAGCATGCTGAACCGTTCCATAGAAAATGATCTGGTTCCGTATTCTTTGGAAAATAATTCCGGAATTATGGTGTACAGTCCCATGGAAAGAGGTCTTTTAACCGGTAAATATTTTAAAGACACCAAATTAAAGGACAATGATCACAGAAACGGATATTTTTCTCAATTCGATCTTCATAAAGTTCAGAGTTTCTTAGAAAAAATAGAACCGATCGCTCAGGAAAAAGGCGCTAGCCTTTCACAACTGGTATTGCGTTGGACCACATTACAACCGGCTATCACAGTGGTTTTAGCAGGAGCCAGAAATGCACAGCAAGCTATTGAAAATGCCAAAGCCATGTCCTTCGATCTTTCTCCGGAAGAATTGAACTTCATCAATACCGAGCTAGCAAAAATTCAATAAAATAAAATACTACAGATTTTTTTAAGTTATTAAGAAATTCCTCCTAAAGTGGGAATGACATTCTTACAATTATTAATACATTTAAAATGGAAAATAATATAAACAAAGGATTCACACGTGCCAATCACGTAGGAATCACCGTTAAAAATTTGGAACGATCAATTGTCTTTTACGAAACATTGACCGGAATAAAAGTTTCCAACATCGATGAAATCGGAGGACCGAGAATGGCCAAAACGCAAGGCCTGAACGATACCAAAATCAAATTTGCCAATCTTCATCTGGAAAACCTCAACTTAGACATTCTGGAATATGTGATCCCGGAATCGGAACAGGCTTCTTACAGCAATAACCAGATCAGTGCGATGCATCTTTGTTTTGAAGTGGATGATATCAATGCGGCAATGGAAAGATTAAAAGAAATCGGTATTGAGCCGGAAGGAGAACCTATTACCTTTCAGGAAGAAGACGGTTTACAGTCAGGATTTGGAACAGCAGTAGCTTATTTCCGTGATCCGGATGGAACCAACCTTGAGATTATTGCTCCACAAGGACCATTCAAAAGAGAAAATCCTTAAAGCCTTCATTTGTCATTCTGAATGAAACGAAGAATCTCTTACTATTCTTAACGACTTAAAAATTCTTAATGTTTTAATTTAACCATTAAGATAGGGTTGAGAGGTAAAAATAGTAAGAGATTCCTCCTTCCGATGGAAGGACAATACAATCGTTATCATATAAAAAGAGTCCTTCAAAAGTTGAGGGACTCTTTTTATAAATAACTTTATTCCGAAAACTATTTCATGATCGGCAAATGCGTGCTGATCGCAATTCTGTTCCACGAATTAATGGTGACAATAGCCATAATGATCTGCGCAATGGTATTTTCATCAAAAAGCTGTTTGGCTTTGTAATACGTTTCCTCAGTCAGACCTTTCTGGCTGATCAAGGTAATTTCTTCCGTCATAGCTAAAATAGCCTGCTCTTCATCCGTATACAATTCCGGTGCTTCTCTCCAAGCATTCAAAAGGTAGATTCTCTGTGGAGTTTCTCCGTATTTGATCGCGTCTTTCGTATGCATATCCAGACAGAAAGCACATCCGTTGATCTGTGATGCTCTGATCTTGATCAGCTCTTTCTGAATAGGGCTTAAAGAAATGTTCTGAAGATACCCTTCCAATCCCATCATCGCTTTGTAAGCTGCGGAATCTGTTGTCGCAATATTAATTCTTGCACTCATATTGAATTATTTTTTGGTTAATTGATCTAAACTAAAAGAATACTGTTGTTGACTTGCCAGTAAAAAAGCACCTGCACTTCCTACCCATACAGAATAATCGAGAGGGGCTTTACAGCCTAAAGCAATCGTCATAGACAAGGCAAAAATTAACAGTAGAAATCCTGCTCCGTAAGCTGCAATTCTGGTTTTATACCCTACAATCAGCATCAAAGGAAAAAGTATTTCTAAAAAAGTGGCTGCATACGCTGAAATCCTGCTTAGAGATTCAGGAAGGAAAAATGTGAGCTGTCTTGTGTACTGTTCAAAATTCTCCCAGTTTCCCCATGCAGAATTTTTACCCCAGAATCCAAAACGGTCTGCCACTGCGGAAAGCATCGTTACTCCAAGAGCAAGCCTTAAAAATAACTGTTGAAACTGAACTTTTTCTTTTCTCATGATATGGGCTTTTAATGACATGACAAAGTTCCGGTTTCTTCACCGTAAAAATCTTAAACTGGTTTAAGAACGTAATTTGGCCCGGATTTCACTGAGATATTCCGGGGTAAATCCCAAAAAGGAAGCAATAAGATATTGAGGAATCCTTTGAATGAACCAGGGATATTGAGTGCTGAAGTTCACATAAAGCTCTTCTCTGGACATTTCATACAAATAACGGATTCTTCGTTCTGAAGCGGCATAAGCTCTTTGATAGATCATCCTGAAATAACGTTCCATTATAGGGTGCTTCTTCAATAATAATTCCTGAGTTGGAAGGTCAATTACCAAAACAGAAGACTTTTCAACCGCCTGGATACAAAAATCTGACTGGATCTGTCTTTCATACGCAAAAGTATCTGTGATCCACCAGTTTTCTATGGCAAACTCTGTGGTTTGCTCCACCCCTTTTTCGTTGGTGAAAAATTTCCGGAGACAGCCTTTTACTACAAAATACATATTTTTGCAGACATCGCCGTCAAGCATCAGATTTTGTTTCTTCTTGACTTCCTGTACCTGGAAAAAAGAAAGGATAGATGCATATTCTTCATCATTTACCGTAATAAACTTATCTAAATGTGCCTTGAATGTATCCATTTTGTAATTGAGTACTCAAACTTAACTTTATTTTTTTAGTTTTACAATGACAAAAAATAATAAATCATGGAAATTGTTGCCAAAATTCTGATCGCCGTTGTCGCATTAGAACATCTTTATATTCTCTGGATGGAAATGTTTGCCTGGGAAACCAAAGGAAAAGAGGTTTTCAAATCGGCTTTACCTGCGGACATGTTCAAGCCGACGAAAGGTTTGGCGGCCAATCAGGGGCTTTATAACGGATTTCTTGCAGCCGGCCTTATCTGGTCTTTGTTCATTAAAGATCCGGAATGGCAGACCAATATTGCTTTATTCTTCTTGGGATGTGTTGCAGTAGCTGGAATTTATGGGGCAATTTCAGCAACCAAGAAAATATTTTTTGTTCAGGCTTTACCTGCTATTTTAGCAATTATTGCTGTTCTTTTGAAGTAATTTAATGATTTACCCCATTGATTCTTTGATCTTCCCGCGATGGATCAATCCCCAATTCACCAATGTTTCAGTAACCGGAAATACGGTTTTGCCATATTCTGTAACGGCATAAGTAACCGTAATAGGCTTCGTATCCTGAATGGTTCTCGTAATCAGCAAATTGACCTCCATTTCCTTCAGCTCTTTACTCAGCATTTTTGCGGAAATTCCGTCAATACCCCTTTGCAGTTTCTTAAAATGGATCTGCTGATCGGTCCTATTCGTTAAATACCGTAAAATCATAAGCTTCCACTTCCCGCCCAAAACATCCAGGCTGTCCCGCATCGCAAATAATTCTTCCGTGCAGGTTGCTTCTCTTTCTTTCCCGTTTTCCGTGATTTTGACCATAATAGTATCATTAAGGTAACTGGTTACCAATAGTTAACTAGCAACAAATATAAACTATTCTGTTTTTACATTTGTACATCAAATTACTCGTATGAAAGCCATTATATTAAATGAAAATTTCCAACTTGAGGAAAAAACCATTACCACACCTCAACCTAAAGATCATGAGGTTTTAATTCAGATTCAGGCAAGCGGTTTCAACCCAATCGATTACCAGATGATTGAAAACGAACTGGAACGCAAACTTCTAAAATCCCCAATTTTAGGAAGAGAATTATCCGGAATTGTTGTCGAAAAAGGGACAGAGGTAACTCAATTCAATATCGGAGATGAAGTATTTTGCGGAAGCGGTTCCATGGGCAGCAACGGAACCTATGCTGAATACATTGCAGTTCCTGAAGCGATTGTCGTTCTTAAGCCTAAAAACATTTCTTTTGAACAGGCGGCTTCGATTCCTTCAGCCGGGCTTACTTCTCTTCAAATTTTTAAACGTTTAAAATTAAATCCAGAGCACAGAATTTTGGTGACGGGTGCAGCTGGAGGAGTCGGTTCTTTTTTAATTAAGCTTTTAGTTGCTCATCACCTTCCAAACGTTATCGTAACAGTTGGAAGTGACGAAAACAGGCAGCATCTTCTGAAAGCAGGGCTTGAAAATCATCAGATCATTAACTATAGAGATAAAAGTCTTGTTGAAAATCTGTTAAAAGCTAATGACAACCAGCTTTTTGATATAGGAATTGATCTTGTGGGGAACAATATGTCTGAAGTGACCGCAGATGTACTGAAAATCAACGGAACCTATACAGATGTTACAGCCCTGGTTACAAAAGATGCCCACGAAACCCTTTTCAACAAAGGAACCATCATTATGAATATCTCCAATTATTCATACAGCATGAACCGTAATTATGAATATTATAAAAACAGTTTAATGGAGATTTCTGGTCTTATCGAAAAGGAAATCATTGTTCCCTCCAATTACAAAGTAATAGGCGGTCTTTCTCTGGAAACTGTTCTGAAAGCTCATTCAATTCTTAAAAATAACCAGACACAAGGCCATAAATTAATCATGAAACACACGATATGAACACAATACCAAGACGCATCGTTACAGGAATTAAAAACGGAAGATCTGTAATTATTGAAGATCAGCACGCAGAAAATGTGGTAGAACATCTTCCCGGACTTATCATTTCAGATCTCTGGAATACCCAGCAAATGCCTGCAAGTTTACATGATGAAATACTGATTCCCAACACAGGCTTTCCGCAAACGCCAAAGAGCGGAACCTATTTCCGCTATGTTGTGATTCCGCCGGATCAAGATTTGGGAGTAGAAATAAAACCGGGAGCACCTCATCCGATGATGCATCAAACCCAGACATTGGATTATATTATCATTCTTTCCGGAGAATTGTATTTGATCATGGAAGAAGAGGAAACTTTGCTGAAAGCCGGAGATATTGTCATTCAGCGAGGAACCAATCATGCCTGGAGCAACCGCTCCGAAAAACCTTGTATTCAGTTGGCAGTTTTAATTGATGCCGGTGAAAAATAAATTTTAAAGAGCAGAAATTTCAAGGAGTTTCTGCTTTAATTTTTCCGGTTTAAGCTGTCCTTCATGATAATACACCAGGTTTTGGTTTTTATCCAGGAAAATCCATAAAGGATAGACAGGCTGGTTTTTATTTTTAGACAAAGCCAAAGCCAATCCGTGAATTCCCGAATTCCCATTCGATACATAATCAAATTGCTGATTCTGAAAACGGATCTTTTCTTTGGTTTTCTCCGCTTCAAAATTGATGAAATAAACCTTTTCATTCATCATTTTCACCAACTCTTCATCCTTATTGATTTTAAAGGATTCTATTTTACAAACTGAGCACCAATCGGTATAAAGATGAATGACCACAGGTTTTGCATGCTCTTTCTGCCGGATTTCCAGTCCGGAAAAAGTACCCGTTTTTACCTGGGAAAGATAAAAACAGGGTACTAACATTAAAACTATATGTATCATCAATTTCATTTTACAATATATTTTACACCTAAAAATCCTCTGATCTTCTGCATCGGAGCATATCCGTATGTAGTATCAAAAGTATAATGGTTCGGGTTGCCCACCGGATCATTCACATGTTGGTCAAACGGATCAAATGGACGCATTAAAGGATCTTTCGGAGTGAAGTTAAACAGGTTCTTGATTCCGCAATACACTTCAAATCCTGACTTAAAGCTTTTCGAAACCTGAATATTCGCTAAAGAATACAACGGAGAATATTCCGGGCGGTAATCGTTCGGTAAAACAGGCAATCGCATAGGTCCGTAAAACTGACCTGTGAAATCAACAGTTACATTACTTGGGAATTTATATGACAAATTATAGGTTCCGCTCCATTTCGGGGCATGCAATTGCTGTGATTTTTCATTTTCGCCATCCAGCTTCTGGTACACATCAAGATAAGTCACACCCAAATTAATACTCAAAGGAAAACTGAAACTGTAATCCACATTCACGGAAGCTCCCCTCGAAATTCCGTAGCCATGAAGATTATCATAAATAATTTTATCCGGTTCGGAATCAAAATCCCCCACAATCTTATTGCTGAAATATGTATAAAATGCGGATGCATCCAGGTTAATTAAACGGTCACCTGCGGGAATTTTCCAGACATAGTTTATATTTCCATTGATAGATTTTTCAGGCTTTAAATTAGCTTTAATCACGACTTCACGGGAACCCGTCAAAGCCGCATGATCTTCCGTAAATAAATTCACCACCCTGAATCCGGTCCCGAAATTAAAACGCAAAGTGTGATACGGATTGGGAGAAAATTTCCAGGCGAATCTTGGCGAATGTACGGAATGGTGGATTTTGTCATAATCATACCGGTAACCCAGCAATAACGTGTTTTTAGCATTAATTTCCCACTGATCCTGGATAAAAGCACCCAAGATTGGCGACTTCATCGGCTGGTTGGTGAAGCCATCCGAAGATAAGGTTCCGGGAGTGCTGTCATCATAAAACGTTTTTTTAAAGGTCAATCCGAAGATCATATCATGTTTCCCCAGTTTTTTATCCCAATATGTTTGGATAAACGCTACTTTCTGTAACGCATCAAAAGGGTTGGACCCGTAAAAAGAATCCTGATTGTGATAATTATATGAAAATTGAGTGATCACCTGTTCTTTCAACGGCCATTGATATACTCCGAAAGCTTCTACTCTATTCGTATAAATACTTTCACCGTATACTTGATTACTTCCGCGATAAGACTTGTTCCACTGCATTTCACCGCCAAAACGGTCTTCATACAAATATCTCAACGCAAAACTGGCCTGCCGGTTCTCTTTTCTTTGAAAATTCCATTTATTGAAAACAGAAACCCTGTTTTGCAATGCTGCATCCGTGAAATTGTCTTTATTTTCATCAAATCTTTTGCTGAAGTTAAAATAGTTTAAGCTTAATAAGGATGCTGCATTTTTTCCAAGGCTAAATTTTGTTGACAGGTCCAGATTATTTTCACTCCATGTGCTTGTCATCAGATCAGCACTTAATTTCGGAGCTGTTAAAGCATTTTTAGTGATGATATTTATAACTCCGCCCATTGCTTCAGAGCCGTAAAGAGATGAAGCCGGACCTTTTACCACTTCAATTCTATCAATCAGGCTGTTGGGAATTCCACTTAAGCCATACACTGTGGAAAGTGAGCTTACAATCGGCATTCCATCGATCAAAATCATCGTGTAAGGCCCTTCCAGTCCATTAATGTGAATATCTCCCGTATTACAAACCGAACAGTTAAGCTGTGGTTTTACCCCATTTACCATGGCAATTGCTTCAAAAATACTGGGTGTAGGGTTTTTCTGGAAAAATTTCTGACTATAAATTTCTACCGCCACCGGACTTTTTGATTTGCTTATCGGTTTTATAGTTCCGGTGATCACTACATCATCAATTATCCTGGTCTTAGCTTCTTTTTGAGTACTGATCAAAGAATCCCTTTTATTTTCATTCATGCTTAAGCTATCCGTTTCCTGTGAGAAACAAAAAGAAGACAAGAAGACCATAGAAAATAATATTCGCGTCATGAAATTAAAATTGTTAGACAAAGCTAACAATTATTTTTAGAACTACAAAACAACATGACAAATGTTCTTAAAATCAATTCGTGAAAAATTATTAAATTTGAGAAACTACATTTAAAGTAAAATGAGATATCATCTAGCGGGAAATATCCCACAAAAAAGACATACGGTTTTTAAGTCTCCGGAAGATCAATTTTACTATGAGCAGCTTTTCGGTACGGAAGGTTTTCATGGTATTTCTTCTTTGCTGTATCATATCCACCGCCCTACCCAGATAAAATCCATAGGTCCTGCAAAGGATGTGACACCAAAGATTGCGGTTGAGAAAAACATCGCGCCAAGAATGTTCAAAGGAATGAATGTAACTCCTGAAGATGATTTCATGGACAGCCGAAAGATCCTTTTGATGAACAATGACCTGAAAATGGGATTGGCCAAACCAAGAAAGTCTATGGATTATTTCTATAAAAATGCGGAATGTGATGAGCTCTTATATGTTCATCAGGGAACAGGGGTTTTGAAAACTTTTGTGGGGGATCTGGAATTTTTCGTTGGCGATTATCTGATCATTCCCAGAGGAACCATCTATCAGGTTGAATTGAAATCTGATGATACGGTGTTCTTCGTATTGGAAAGTCATTCTCCGATCTATACTCCGAAAAGATACAGAAATGAGTTCGGACAGCTGTTGGAACACTCTCCATTCTGCGAAAGAGATATCATTGCTCCTACTTTCGTTGAACCGAAAAATGAAAAAGGGGAATTTTTAATCAAAGTAAAAAAAGAAAATCAGATCACGGATTTCATCTATGCAACCCATCCGTTTGACGTAGTAGGTTGGGATGGTTATTTTTATCCGTATAAATTCAATATCAAAAATTTCGAGCCTATTACAGGAAGAATTCACCAACCGCCGCCGGTTCACCAGAATTTTGAAGGGCATAATTTCGTAGTATGCTCATTCTGTGCAAGAATGTACGATTACCATCCGATGGCAATTCCTGCACCGTATAACCACTCCAATATTGATTCCGATGAAGTTTTATTTTACACGGAAGGAGATTTCATGAGCCGTAATCATATTGACCTGATGGATTTTACATTACATCCCGGAGGAATCGTTCACGGGCCTCATCCCGGAGCTATGGAAAGAAGTATCGGAAAAAAATTCACGGAAGAGTATGCGGTAATGGTAGACCCGTTCCGTCCGCTGAAAATTACGGAAGAAGCACTGAAAGTGGAAGATCCGTCCTATAAAACCTCATGGTTGGAAGAAAACGATAAAACGATGGAAGACCGTTCACAAGAGTAATACCATCACATCAATTCACTTCAAAAAACATTCAATATGTACGATTATATTAGTGCAGAGGAAGCCATATACACTATAAAAAGCGGAAACCGCGTTTTCTTTCACGGAAGCGCATGTACTCCGAATTACCTGATCGATGAGCTTGCAAGACAGTCTCACCGTCTCAAGAATGTGGAAATGGTTTCTATCACACAGCAAGGAAATGTAGAAATTGCCAAACCGGAATATAAAGACAGTTTCTTTATCAATTCCTTATTTGTTTCCACACCTGTTCGTGATGCCGTGAATTCAGACAGGGGAGATTTTGTTCCCGTATTTTTAAGTGAGATCCCGATTTTATTTAAAAAGAATATCTTACCTCTGGATGTCGCTTTGGTTACCGTCTCTCCTCCGGACAGACACGGTTTCTGTACATTGGGAACTTCTGTGGATGTGGCCAGAGCCGCTGTAGATACTGCCAAAATAATTGTCGCTATTGTCAATCCGAGAATGCCGAGAACCCATGGTGACGGGATGATTCATGTAAGCAGAATCCACAAGCTCGTTTGGCATGAGGAAGAGCTTCCAACCGTAGATTATGGTTCAAAAGTAGGGCCGGAAGAAATGCTGGTAGGAAAAAATGTTGCTGAGCTTATTGATGACAGATCAACTCTGCAGATGGGAATAGGAACCATTCCGGATGCTGTTCTGAAATGTCTGAATAATCATAAGGATTTAGGGGTTCACACCGAAATGTTGAGTGACGGGGTCATTGATCTGATCCAGAATGATGTAATCAACAATAAGTATAAAGGATATAACGAAAATAAAACCATTACCAGTTTCTGTTTCGGTACCAGAAAGCTGTATGATTATGTGGATGATAATACGGTATTTGCATTTAAGGATGTAAGTGATGTCAATTTCCCCATTAATATTATGCGGAATAAGAAAATGGTGGCTATTAATTCTGCCATTGAAATTGACCTTACAGGGCAGGTTTGTGCAGATTCCATAGGAACATTACAGTACAGCGGAATCGGAGGCCAGATGGACTTTATGAGAGGGGCTGCTTTAAGCGAAGACGGAAAACCTATCATTGCCATTACATCAAGAACCAAAAAAGGCGTTTCAAGAATAGTCCCGTTCCTTAAACAGGGAGCAGGAGTTGTTACTACACGAGGACACATCCATTATGTGGTAACGGAATACGGGACTGCTTATTTATATGGAAAAAGCCTCCGCCAAAGAGCTCAGGAACTGATCAGCATTGCTCATCCCGATGACAGGGAAATATTGGAAAGGGCTGCCTTTGAGAGATTTAAACATTAAAAAATTTTACATTACATTTGCCTGTTTAATTAATTATATTTTTCATTAAGAATGGCTTTTTTCTCTATTAAACATTGAAAGATAGAGAAGGCTTACGGTTTTGGCAATATATTTGATCAAATCCCTTTAAAAAACTCACAAATTGAAAACTATCTACAATGCAATTAGGGAAGAAGTTATACGACATCCTAAAGTAAAAAATTCCGTTTTAGGGAATGTCGGAGAATGGAAACGAAGCCATTACATCATTCTTTCCGAAATCATAAAAGAAGAATTATCAGAAGCTGAAGAACTGAAAGGAGGAAAAAAATTCGAAATAGGAAATACGATTTCACACGTCACTCTACAACGTTTTTTTGAAAATGACTACCAGGACAAAACCCACAATGACTTAAGGTTTCTAAAAACCCTGGACAAAATCTGTATTTTTTTAGGATACAAAGATTTAAATGCCTACATCCAATCTATGAAGGATAACAGGCCGAACCATGAAGACGACGACCGCACATTTTTAACTAAAATGATATATGATTATTGTGCAACTGTTTTTGAGTTTTATAAAAGTTTCCCGGAACATAAGCCTGAAGTTTTCAAAGATCTGGTCTTTAACGAATCTCCTTTTCTGGAAAGAGCCACTCATTTCAGCAAAGAATTATGTGAAAGAGACTTTCAGCTGGTGACCAAAAACAACCGTTCCAACTATGAGGTTTTCGACGTTCATCTCGTAACAGATGAGCCCGAAAAGAAAATCCTGGAATCACAGGAATTCTGGAATCTTTTGTTTAAAGTAGGTGAAACCGGTGAAGAACATTTTGTGAACCAATTGAATACCCAGATTTATTTTATCCGTAAAATAGACAATGTCTGGAAAATATGGGATAATTACAACCCGGATGCCGGAAGATTAAATCATAAAAAATAAAGCTGTAGTGGTTACTACAGCTTTTTGTTTCGAAATATTTTTTTTTCACTTGTCTTTGTGATTACAAATGTATACATCCAAACTCTAACATAATAAACTTAAGCAGACTTAAATAAACTTTTCTTTAAATTTATGTTAAGTCCGTTCAACAGGTATTCATTTAATATTTTAAATATTCCTAAGATTTTCGTAATTTGCATACCCAGAAAATAAAAAGTAAAAAGAAAATATGTCAACACTTACATTTGCCGAAAAAATTGCTCAAGCAGAGAATTTTTTACCCATCAACGGTACAGATTACATTGAGTTTTATGTAGGAAACGCTAAACAGGCTGCCCATTTTTACAAAACCGCTTTCGGTTTTCAGTCTTTAGCATATGCAGGTCCTGAAACAGGAGTAAGAGACCGTGCATCTTATGTTCTTCAACAAGGAAAAATAAGACTTGTTTTAACTACAGGTCTTAAATCGGACTCACCAATCAACGAACACGTAAAAAAGCACGGTGACGGAGTAAAAATTTTGGCACTTTGGGTAGATGACGCATACAAGGCTTTTGAAGAGACTACAAAAAGAGGCGGAAAACCTTACCTGGAGCCCGTAACGTTAACTGACGAGAATGGTGAGGTAAGAATGTCCGGAATTTATACATACGGGGAAACTGTTCACATGTTTGTAGAAAGAAAAAATTACACCGGTCCTTTTATGCCTGGTTATGAAAAATGGGAAAGTGATTATAACCCTGAAGAAACAGGTTTATTATATGTAGACCATTGTGTAGGGAACGTAGACTGGAACAGAATGCTTCCTACCGTTGAATGGTATGAAAAAGTAATGGGCTTCGTTAATATCCTTTCTTTCGATGACAAACAGATTAACACAGAATATTCTGCATTGATGTCTAAAGTAATGTCAAACGGAAACGGATATGCCAAATTCCCTATCAACGAGCCTGCTGAAGGTAAGAAAAAGTCTCAGGTAGAAGAATATCTTGACTTCTATGAGGGTGAAGGGGTACAGCATATTGCTGTCGCTACAAAAGATATCATCCACACAGTAACAGAACTTAAAAAACGTGGTGTAGAGTTTTTATCCGCTCCACCAGAGGCTTATTACGAAATGGTACCTGAAAGAGTGGGCCATATTGATGAAGATCTTAAGAAGCTTCAAAATTTAGGTATACTTATTGATCATGATGAAGAAGGGTACTTATTGCAGATCTTTACGAAACCTGTAGAAGACCGCCCTACTCTTTTCTTTGAAATCATTGAAAGACATGGCGCACAAAGCTTTGGGGCAGGTAACTTCAAAGCATTGTTCGAAGCATTGGAAAGAGAGCAGGAAAAGAGAGGAAATCTTTAATTTTAAGTAATAATATAAAGTTTTGTCAGGATGAAAAGTCTTGACAAAACTTTTTTATAAAACACATTCGTCATATGAGAAAAATATTTTTTGGAGTTGTATTTTTTGCAGCCACATTGGGAATTAAAGCTCAATACCGATCAATCAATGCAATTCTTACCAAACTTGAAGAAAGAAAAGGCATCAATCAACATCTTGAAACGGTGAGCATCGATAACAAGAAGTTTGTTTTCATTAAAGATGCGGAAGACCATACAGAAAGAGATTTTATTATTATCAAAGGAAAGCAGGCAACCTATGTGGAAGTTTTCGATGATAAAGCAACGGGAGAATCCAGCTCCAATGTTTTCACCGGCGATATTGTCAGAAAAAAGAACATTATTTCCCTGAGAGCAGATATGCTTGAAAATAAAAAAGTTCCTATGCCGGTTACCAAAACTTTATTGCTGACCAAACAGGATAATATTCTTTATCTTATCGATGTCAACACCAGAGACAGGTGGATCGATGAAGCCTCTTTTTCAAAAAAATAATAAACCTTTGAAATCAGCATATAAATTCTGATTCATATTTAATTCAAATTTTATGAAATCATTTGTAGAATACTCTTCCCAATCGGATTTTTCTATACATAATATTCCTTTCGGAGTAGCAGTTTTTAATAAAGAATATATCGGATGTTGTACAAGAATCGGTGATCAGGTTATTGATCTTGCCACCTTGTACGATCTTGGATATTTCGAAGATATTGAAGGGCTTGACGACAATGTTTTTGAAGCTTATACTTTGAACGAATTTATTGAACTGGGAAAACCGGTAACCAATGCCGTTCGTACTAAAATACAGCAATTACTTTTAGAAGGCTCTACTTTGTCAAAAGATCAAAAGACCATTGAAGAAGCATTTTACGATCTTGATAAGGTAAAAATGATGATGCCTGTACATATTCCGAATTACACGGACTTTTACAGCAGCATCGAACACGCCACTAATGTAGGTAAAATGTTCCGTGACCCGGCAAACGCTTTATTACCGAACTGGAAACACTTACCTGTAGGATATCACGGAAGAGCTTCCTCTATTGTGGTTTCCGGAACAGAGATCAACCGTCCGAAAGGTCAGATGAAACCTGCTGATGCAAATAAACCTGTATTCGGACCTTGTAAGCAGCTGGATTTTGAGATGGAAATGGCTTTCATTATTAACAAGAATACGGAAATGGGTGAAAGTATTTCTACAAAAGAAGCTGAAGATGCCATTTTCGGAATGGTAGTTTTCAATGACTGGTCAGCAAGAGATATCCAGTCTTGGGAATATGTTCCGCTTGGACCATTCCTTGCAAAGAATTTCGGTTCATCCATTTCTCCATGGGTAGTCACTTTAGAAGCTTTGGAACCATTCAGAACCGTTTCTCCTGTACAGGATCCTGAAGTGTTAGATTATTTAAAGTTTGAGGGCGATAAAAATTACGACATCAATCTTGAAGTTTATATTCAGCCAGAAAACGGAGAACAAAACCTGATCTGTGAAAGCAATTACAAACACATGTATTGGAATATGACCCAGCAATTGGCTCATCATACGGTAAACGGTTGTAACGTAGAAGTGGGTGATCTATATGCAAGTGGTACGATTTCAGGAAGTGACCCGAAATCTTTCGGTTCTATGCTTGAACTGACATGGAGAGGGCAAAATCCTATAACGTTAAGCAACGGAGAAGAAAGAAAATTCATTGATGACAATGATACGGTGACCATGAAAGCATGGGCTGAAAAAGATGGGGTAAGAGTTGGTTTCGGTGAAGTTTCCGGTAAAATTATTCCTGCGATTTAATAAGCTAACATAACACTTTAGTTTTTTAAGTTTAAGTACTATCAATAAATCAAGTTCACGTAAGTTGAAAATCAAAGATTTTCAACTTACGTATTCTTTAAATAAACATAATGTAAAAAACTTAAGTCACTTAAGTGTTCGAATAAAAGATATATGAAAACAGTAATTCCATCCGAAATATCTCCCGTACAGCTGCAAACAATTATGCAAACGGCTGTTGCGCCACGTCCTATTGCTTTGGCCTCAACCATAGATAAGAACGGAAATATTAATCTATCCCCATTCAGTTTCTTCAATATGTTCAGTACGGTTCCTCCCGTTTTGATCTTTTCTCCATCGAGAAGAGTTCGAGACAATACGACAAAACATACGTTGGAAAATGTTCTGGAAGTTCCGGAAGTAGTGATCGGTACCGTTAATTACCCTATTGTACAACAGATTTCTTTAGCTTCTACAGAATATGAAACCGGAGTGAATGAGTTTATCAAATCCGGATTAACAATGAAAGATGCAGATCTGGTGAAGCCTAAGCTTATTGCTGAATGCCCGGTCAACTTTGAATGTAAAGTTCTGGAAGTAAAATCATTGGGCGATCAGGGAGGTGCAGGAAACCTTATTATCTGTGAGGTTCAGAAAATCCACATCAGAGAAGAGTATCTGAATGAGCAGGGAGTTCCGGATCAGAAAAAACTGGATATGGTGGCCCGTTTAGGCGGAAACTGGTATTCGAGAAATAATGCGGATAATCTTTTTGAGGTTCCAAAACCTCTGGTTACTAAAGGAATCGGTTTTGATCTTCTTCCGGATGCCATCAAATATAGCAAAGTATTTACAGGAAATGATCTGGGAATGCTGGCTAATGTAGAAGAATTACCGGGGAATAATTTCCATGCGGATGAAAACATTCACCAGAATGCTCAGAAGTTGCTATTGGAAAACAAAATTGAGGAAGCCTGGAAGCTACTCATCTCATAAGTTAATAAAAATTAAAGCCTTCTTTTCAGAAGGCTTTTTATTATTCTTTATTCTTCAATATCAAGATTGTCTTTCAGATCAGGATTCAGCTTCAAAGCTTTTTTCTGCTTGCTTCTGAAATTAATATTCAGCAATTCAACCAGTAAACTGAATGCCAGACATGAGTAAATAATGTTTTTACTGATATGCTGATGAATTCCTTCAGCAACCAACATCACTCCAATTACCACAAGGAAAGACAGCGCCAACATCTGTAAACTTGGATGCTTATTAATGATTCTGGAAATAGGTCCTGCAAACATCATCATAATTCCAATTGAGATGATTACAGCAATGATCATAAGGACCACATTGTCTACCAATCCTACCGCCGTTAAAATAGAATCTAAAGAAAAGACCATATCCACTAAGATAATCTGGATAATAACAGTAGTCAGCAATCCGGAACCTGCCGATTTGGGTGCCTGCTGAACTTCATTGATCTGCATTTTCGAGTGGATTTCAAAGGTACTTTTCAGGATCAGGAAAATACCTCCTGCGAGCAGGATAAGGTCTTTCCAGCTTACCTGTAAAGCTTGTTCCGTTCCAGGCTCGTGAATAAATCCTATTGTCAGAACCGGTTCTTTTAATCCTATGATCCAGTTGATCATCAGCAACAACATGACTCTGAAAATCATCGCCAGGATCAAACCTATACTTCTGGCTCTTTTTTGTTGAATAGCAGGAAGCTTATTAGAAATGATCGAGATGAAAATAATATTATCCACTCCCAGTACAATTTCAAGAAAAGTCAGGGTTAATAAACTGATCCAGATCTGTGGATCTGCAAAATTGGGGAGTTCCAAGGCCGAAAACAAGTCCATATATTACTATTTTAAGTGAATATCAAAAATACAATTAATTACATTTTTTGTCGAATAAAATCAATGCATTTTTCTGTCAGAATATGTAAATCCGCAGGAAGCTGATCTTCTTCCCAAGGTTCTTTAGCTCCAAAGGTGTGATTGGCATTTTCAATCAGGAATAACTCGGAATTAGGGTTTAGGATATGAAGATGATTAGCACTTTTTACATTTACACTTTCATCCTGAGTTCCATGAACAATTAAAAAATGGGCCATAGCCATTTCCGCCGCTCTTTCTACATCAAACCGAAGGGCATTTTGTTCAAAATCTTCATAAAACTGGTAATAGTGAGGCATTTCTTGTCTGGTTCTGCCGTTTAAAACATGAAAAACACCTTTTTCTTTCCATTTCTGGAGATCTTTATCTCTCGGAAATCTTTCCAACGTATCTACACTAGCCAAAGTGATGAGCCCATTAATTCTTTCATCTTCAAATGTTTTTACAATAGAAATTCCCCCTCCTCTGCTATGACCGATAAGAATCACTTTCTGATCATCCACTTTAGGATCATTGATGAAGTGATTAATAATAACACTCAGGTCAGACAGTTCTTTAGAATAATTGTTATTTCCGAAGGCTTCCAGATCAGCAAAATTGTGAGGATCTTCAATCGTGGTTCCGTTATGGGAAAAATTAAATTTGACAAAGAAAAGCCCTGCTTCTGCAAACTTTTCCGCCATAAGATTCCAGGCGCCCCAGTCTTTATAGCCTTTATAGCCGTGAACAAAAATCAATAACGGTAATTTTTCGTTGGTTTCGGGATAAAATGCATCAGCCAGAAAATCTTTAGTTTCAGGATTGGAAATAATGATATCCTTTTTTTTCGTAATGTTCATATTGAAGTTGTCTTGTTTTTAAAAATATTAAATTAAAATCAAATGCCGTGATTAATTTTAATCTGTTGATTCATTTTAACTGCATAAAGAGATTAAAATCTTATTTTTGCTGTATGTTGGATCTAAGAACAGTCACTGTCATGCGTTATATTCTGCCTTTAAGAGAAGGAGGCTCTCTTCCGGCTTTGGCAGAAGCAGACGATGATTTTAAATATGTGCTGAAATTCCGTGGGGCCGGTCATGGAGTAAAAATGCTGATTTCAGAGCTTTTAGGCGGAAAAATTACAGAAGCTTTAGGATTAAAAATTCCTGAACTGGTTTTCATTAACCTTGATGTGGATTTCGGAAGAACGGAAGCTGATGAAGAAATTCAGGATTTATTAAAATTTTCAGAAGGGCTGAATCTTGGGCTACATTATCTTTCAGGTTCAATTGCTTATGATCCGAGTGTGAAAATTGATCCGCTTCTGGCTTCAAAAATCGTGTGGCTGGATGCATTCATCACGAATATTGACCGTACTTTTAAAAATACGAATCTTCTGATGTGGCATAAAGAACTTTGGGTGATTGATAATGGGGCTTCATTTTATTTTCATCATTCATGGCAGAATTTTGATACGGCAGCTAAAACGCCTTTCAAATATGTAAAAGACCATGTTTTGCTTCCGCAGGCCACTCAGCTTACAGAAGCAGATCAATTGGCCCATGAAGTATTAAATGATGCTCTATTCAGGGAAATAGTCAATTTGATTCCTGAAGACTGGTTACATTGGAACGATGCCGATGAAAGCCCGGAAGAGATCCGTGAAGTGTATTTTCAGTTTATGAAAACACGATTAGAACATTCTTCAATTTTTGTAAACGAAGCGCAGCATGCAAGAGGATAAAATATACGAATACGCCGTCATACGTCTGGTTCCTAAAGTTGAAAGAGAAGAATTTTTCAACATCGGGCTTGTTATGTTCTCAAAAAAGGAAAAATTTATTCGCGTGGAGTTTTATCTGTGTCCTGATAAATTCCAACTGATGCACAGCAAACTGGATTATGATGACATCATTCAAAATCTCGTAAGTTTTCAAAAAATCGCAAATGGTGATAAAGACGGAGGACCAATTGCTCAACTTGAAATTCCTGAGCGTTTCCGGTGGCTGACGGCAGTAAGGAGCTCTGTGGTACAAACATCCAGACCTCATCCCGGAAAAACAAAAGATCTGGAAAAGACCTTTGGTAAACTTTTTGAGGAGTTAGTTAAATAACCACCCTCAAAAAATAATACTATGAAATCATATACGAACAATATATTACACAGGTTTTCCATAAACCTGTTTTTTGTTTCCTTTCTGCTTGCCTTTAACTGGGGATTTTCTCAAAATCAAATTCAGCCTGAAGTACAAAAAAGCACACTTCTTTTCGAAAAAACTACAGTATCTGAAGATCTTACTTATAAAATCAGTGAAAAAGGCGCTCCTGTTTTCTTGGACGTTTATACTCCCAAGGCTCCCGTAAATAAAAAGCTGCCAGTTGTTATTTATGTACACGGAGGCGGATGGGTAGAAGGAGATAAGGCCATCCGCGCCGACAGCTATATAGAGAATATGGTTCTTAAGCTTACGGAAAAGCAATATGCTGTTATCAGCATCAATTATACCCTGGTGGATGAAGGCACGCACTTTCCAGACCCTGTTGAGGATACCAAAGATGCCGTAAGATGGGTACGAAAGAATGCAGGAAAATATAATTTCGACACGAATAATATAGGATTTTTCGGAACCTCTGCAGGGGCTCATTT